>CAJMPE010000138.1 GCA_905215275.1 uncultured bacterium
TTTTCCGCATTGCCCCGGCGTTTGCCTTGCGCGGGAGAACGCTGTCGCCCCGCGTTACCGAGGCCTTGGGTTATATTCCGCCCGCCGCCTTTGCGGCGCTGGTCGCTAACGATTTGATAAGCCCTGGCGCTTTCGACGCCGGCTTGTGGCAGGGCTTGATTCCCTGGATTGCGGCTGCCGGTGTCGTGGCGGGGGCCATCAAGACAAAGTCGATGCTGTGGTGCTGCGTCTCGGGCATCGTGTTCTATATCGTTTTGAGTCTTGTATAAAAGCAAAGGGCGCGCTTAGCGTCCCGGCCCAACGAATCGAATTTCTCACCGAGCCGGCCTGCTTCTTCTGGTACCATGGTCAAACTTTACTGTAGCAAAGCGTGACGTGGGCTTTTGTTCTGCGTCAGCGGAAATGGGGGTTTCATGGCACAGGAAGCGACCGCCAACGAGCAAAAGAAATTCAAGGTACCGCGTATCCCGGGCGACATCATGATCTATCCCATGATTGTTGGCCTTTTGCTCAACACTTTCTGTCCGCAGGTCTTTGAGATCGGCGGCTTCTTTACGGCTGCCTGCCGTGGCGGCTCCAATACTATCGTCGCTGCGATCCTGCTCTTCGTGGGCGCCGGCATCAGCTTTAAGTCCACGCCGGGCGCTATCAAGACCGGCATCGTCGTGCTGATTCCCAAGCTTGTTGTTGCGGCCGCCCTTGGTTTGGGTGTGGCATATTTCTTTAACGACAATTTCCTGGGCCTGAGCTCCGTGTCTATCATCGGCGGCATTACGTTTTGCAACATGGCGCTCTATACGGGCATTATGGGCGAGTTTGGCGATGAGTCCGAGCAGGGCGCCGTCGGTATCCTGTTCTTTACGGCCGGCCCCGCCGTCACCATGATCATCCTCGGTGTCTCGGGTCTCGCTAACATCCCCGTCGGCACCATCATCGGATCCATCCTGCCGCTTGTTATCGGCATGGTTCTGGGCAACCTCTTCCCGTTCATCAAGAACCTGCTGGTCCCCGGCGCCAATCCCGCGATCGCTGTTATCGGATTTCAGCTCGGTGCGTCCATGAGCCTTTCGAGCTTTATCACCGGCGGCATCTTG
Source organism: uncultured bacterium (assembly GCA_905215275.1). Taxonomy (GTDB): domain Bacteria; phylum Actinomycetota; class Coriobacteriia; order Coriobacteriales; family Coriobacteriaceae; genus Collinsella. The sequence continues at coordinate 1,095 of CAJMPE010000138.1, forward strand.
GGCATCCTGCTGGGTCTCATCACGCTCTTTATCGTCGGTCCCATCACCTTTGCGTTCGAGCGCCTGTGCGGTGGTAACGGCAAGGCGGCCGTTGCCTGCTCCACTATCGCCGGCACGGCTATGACCACGCCGGTCGCCCTCGCCGAGGTCGCACCGCGCTACTCCGAACTTGCGCCCACCGCGTACGCTCAGATCGCCACCGCCGTTATCATCACGGCAATCATGGCTCCGATTCTGACCGGCTGGGCCGACAAGAAGTTTTGCCAGGGCAAGGAAGACCTGTCGCCTGTCGGTGTCGAGGCCATCGAGGAGGCCGTCGCGACCGACATCGACGGCGAGTAATCGTCGACGCGAGTCAATCAAGCCGGCGTGTGCAATTCGCGCCGTTTGAGCGCCCGAACGAAAGCTGTCTTGCAGTGACGTTCGAGCGCTCTGCTATTATTCCCTTTACCCCTGTGGAGTAAGGGGTGTTTATTGCCTAGATTCTAATTGGGCGATTCTGACCACTTGGATATTGAAGGGATGGCGTCTAGTGGTTAAGGCACTCAAGATTGAGATATTCCTGCTATGCATGATTGTTCTTATCGGGCTTGCCGCACGAAGCCGCCGCTCCTTGTTCTCGAGCACCCAGCAGCTCTTGTTTAGCATGCTGGGCTACACGTCTGCTGCCTACATTTTCTTCGATATGATCTGGACACTCTCGGACGGCGTGAGCACTCCTGTCGGCATCACGGCCAACTGGATTTCCAACGCGGTCTCGTTTTCGCTGTTTGCCATCGCGTGCCTCATTTGGTTTTTCTATTCCGAGACAGTGCAGGGCTCTCGCCTTTTGACCGCGCGCTATAGGGTGGCGCTCGTGACGTTGTCAACCGTATTGGTGGTCGTGCTGGCATTTACCAGCTACTGGACGCACACTATGTTCTATATCGATGCGCAGGGCGTATATCGTCGCGGAGCGCTTTATATGATTCAGCCTATCGTTAGCTACTGCTACATCATATATACGTCTTTGCATGCCTTTATTCAGACTCGAAAAGTCGAAAGTCTGCAAAAGAAGGCCATTTATCGCACCCTCGCCTTTTTTGCGGTTCCCGCTCTGGTGGGCGGTACCTTCCAGGTTTTGTTTTCGGTACCGAGCCTTTGCGTCGGTATAACGCTGAGCATCCTGCTGCTCTACATCATCTACCAGGAGCAGCTGATCTCGACCGACCCGTTGACTGGCCTCAACAATCGCAACCGTTTTGAGACCTATATGCTGTCGCTCTTCTCAAATGTGGATCAGGCCGAAGATGTGTATCTGCTTATGATGGATGCCGACGGCTTTAAGCAGATTAACGACCGGTATGGACATGTGGAGGGCGACCATGCTCTCCAGGTCATATCTGCTACGCTCAAAGAGGTCTGCTCGGCGTCTGGCGGCTTTATCGCACGTTATGGCGGCGATGAGTTCGTGGTGCTCCAGAAGGCAGCGGCGGAACAGGACATCATAGACCTGTGTTCGGCGATTAACGACGAGCTCGCTCGTGCCGAGGTGCCGTATCTGTTGCGGATGTCCATCGGCTACGCACGGGTTGGCGATGGTGTCGATACCTGGCAAGACTTACTTCGCGCTGCCGATGCGGAGCTCTACCGCGTCAAGGCCGAGAAAAAGAAAGCCGGCGTCCAGATACGCTAGAAAAAAGGGGCGCACGACCGTTGCGATGGTCGTGCGCCCCCTTTTTGCGTTGACGGGGGCCACCGGCCATAACGCCCAGGCGCGGTGCGGCAAGACGAGCGTCTGCCGCCGCGGCTCGGTACGAAATCAACGAGAACCAGTGCACTCCATTAAGCTGAAGCGTGCGAACGCCCTCTCTAAAAAGGTGAGCTCGCTAGGCTTTTTTGGGTTTGTTGACGATGATGATGCCGCCGCAGACCAACAGCAGGGCAACGATGACGGTAACGGGGCTCGTGCCAGCACCCTCGCCGAGCAGCAGTGCGCTCAGCAGCACACCAAAGACGGGGTTCATAAACCCAAAGACCGAGACGCGGCTGACGGGGTTGACGGCAAGCAGGCGCGACCACAGCGAGTAGGCGACCGCGGAGATAAGCGCCATGTAGATGATGAGCGCGATGGCGGGGGCAATCGCCGTGGGGGAGAGCGCGCCACCCATCAACAAACCGATGGCGGTGAGGACCAGGCCGCCGACCAAGAACTGCCACCCGGCAAGCAAGACGCCGTCGTGCTCGCGCGAGAAGATACCGATCAGGCAGGTCGAAAGGGCACCCGCGACGGTGGAGGCCAGGATAAAGCCCTCGCCGTCGAGCGCAAAGCCAAAGGTGCCGTCCGCGCCCGAAAGGTTGACGAGCGCGACACCGGCAAAGCCCAGTGCGCAACCGATTACCTTGGCCGCGTTGAGCTTTTCGGTGCGAAACGCCAGGGCGGCAAAGAGGATGGCTAGGAAGTTGGCGCTGGCCTCGATGATGGAGCTCGACATGGCACTGGCACGGGAGAGACCAAGGTAGAAAAAGAAGTACTGGCCGATGGTCTGGAAGAGCGACAAGATGCAGATGGGCTTGATATCACGCGCTTGCGGAACGAGCGGTCGGCGCTGGGCCACGCTCATGCCAACAATGACCAGCATGCCGGCAAGCGTGAAGCGCAGACCCGCGAAGAGCAGCTGCGAGGCGCTGTCGTGCGCGGGAATGCCAAAGAGGCCGTAGCCGATCTTGATGCAGGGGAAGGCGGAGCCCCAGAGCGCGCAGCAAACGAGACAGCCCAGAATGAGTCCGGGCAGGGTGGCGAGATACGGCTTGCGGCTTTCCATGATGTCCTTCCTACATGCGCGAAGCAAAAAAGAACCCGCCACCGGGCGTGCCGGTGGCGGGTGTTGTTACCCGAGGGGATTGTACCCGATGGGAAAGGTTTAGGCGAAGTAGGCTACGCCGCTCTCAAAGATTGGCATGAACTTATCGCCGGGGACATGCTCGGGCACGTTGCGGTACAGGTTGTCGCCGCGACGCTCGGCATGGCCCATCTTGCCCAGGACGCGGCCGTCGGGGCTCGTGATGCCCTCGATGGCGAGTGCGGAGCCGTTGGGGTTGACGGAAAGATCCATGCTGGGCTTGCCGTCCTCGCCCACGTACTGCGTGGCGACCTGGCCGTTGGCGATCAGCTGAGCGAGCACCTCGTCATTGGCGACAAAGCGGCCCTCGCCGTGGCTGATGGCGACGGTGTAGGGGTCGTCGAGGCTGCACTGCGACAGCCACGGGGACAGGTTGGACGAGATGCGGGTGCGCACCAGGCGGCTCTGATGGCGACCGATGGTGTTGAACGTCAGCGTGGGCGCATCGGGCGTGGCGTCGACGATGTCACCGTAGGGCACCAGGCCGAGCTTGATCAGGGCCTGGAAGCCGTTGCAGATGCCCAACATCAGGCCATCGCGGGCCTTGAGCAGGTCACGGACTGCCTCGGTGACCTCGGGAGCGCGGAAGAACGCCGTGATGAACTTGGCAGAGCCGTCGGGCTCGTCGCCGCCCGAGAAGCCGCCGGGGATCATGACGATCTGGCTTGCGCGGATGCGGCGGGCAAGCTCGTGTGTGCTCTCGGCGACGGCCTCGGGCGTGAGGTTGTTGATCACGAAGGTGTCGGCCTCGGCACCGGGGGCCTGATAGCGGGGCGTGCCCTGCGGTTCCGGCTCCGGCTCGGGGCGCTCCTCCGGAGAGGGCTGCCATTCAAAATCCGGGCCGTGCTGTGCTTCAAACTGACAGTGGCCCAGCTTTTCATAACATGCGCGATGGTACGGGGCGCCGCAATCCGGGCAGACGACAATGTCGTCCTCGGGCTTCAGCGGCTGACGGCAGGCAACACAGTTGCAGCCTTTAAAATTGAACATGAATGATCCTCCGAATGGTTGCTGCACCGGGATTCCGGTACAGAGATTATGGCTATTATAGACCATTCTCTTAAAAAAGGAAAGTAAATTTCCTGAACAAACCTTGAACAATGCCACACAGGAACGAAAAAAGGCAGAGGCTTTCAAGGG
>CAJMPE010000139.1 GCA_905215275.1 uncultured bacterium
GGTGGGGTCCCAGGCGGTGTAGCCGCGGGCCTCAAAGGTGGCGCGCAGGCCGCCGTTGGGGAAGCTGGAGGCGTCCGGCTCGCCCTGGATGAGGTTCTTGCCCGTAAACTTGGTAATGGCGGTGCCGTCGTGGTTGGGCTCGAGGAAGCTGTCGTGCTTCTCGGAAGTAATGCCCGAAAGCGGCTGGAACCAGTGCGCGTAGTGCGTCGCGCCCTTGGAGATGGCCCAGACCTTCATGGCGTGGGCAACGGCGTTGGCCACATCCAGGTCGAGCGGCTCACCGTCCTCGAGGGTTGCAGCAAGGCGCTTCCAAATGTCCTTGGGGAGGTAGTCCTTCATGACTTCCTCAGAGAACACCATGGTCCCGAAGCGGTCAGTAAGTTCGGCCATACGGAACTCCCTTCGTATCGGCACCGCGTGAGAAGCGGTGTTGATTACTAACGAACGAGTCATAGATTAGGCTCGTCGTGTTTCCGCAACATTACCGTTATGTTGCTGTCACGAAACCAATCAATGAGGTTACCGCATCGCGGCGGCGTTGCCGCCCTCAACAGCCAATCAACTGTATAAATTGCAGACCTCCCCCATGGTTTAAGGGTAATCAACCTAGGATGGGGCTCTATTAACTGGTATTTCGCATCAGATACCATTCAATATAGCCCCATCCTAGATTGACCGCTCTGTTATAGGAAATGCCGATAGTAGAACATCTTTGATTGGTATCCCCAAATAGCGAGTGAAACTCCACCGTGACACAGTGGTGCTGTAGAATCCTTACAACACATCACCCTATTACGTATCTAGAGGAGCACGATATGCGCGTCGACGAGGTTTTTAAGCAGGCAGCATCCCAGGGCACCGCGCCCATTTCGTTTGAGATGTTCCCGCCCAAGGGCGAGCTGACCCTCGACACGGCCCGCGAGGTGGCAGGCAATCTGTGCAAGCTTTCGCCGAGCTTTGTCTCGGTCACCTGCTCGGCCGGCGGCTCGGGCAACGGTGCCACCACCGCCCCCATCGCGCATATGATTACGAGCGAATTCGATACGCCCTCGGTGGCGCACCTTACCTGCGTGGGCCGCTCGCACGCCGATATCGCCGCCAAGATCGACGAGTATCGCACCGCCGGCGTTGAAAACATCCTGGCCCTGCGTGGTGATCTTCCCGCTGGCGCGACCGAGGACGACAAGCCCGCCTCGGACTACGCCTACGCCCGCGACCTCATCCCCGAGCTCGTCGACGCCGGCTTTTGTGTGGGTGCCGCAGCCTATCCCGAGGGCCACATTGCCTGCGAGGACCTCAACGTCTCGGTCGAACACCTCAAGCAAAAACAGGACGCCGGCGCGAGCTTCTTTGTGACGCAGCTCTTTTTTGATAACGAGTGCTTCTACCGTTTTCGCGAGCTTGCCGACAAGGCAGGTATCACCGTGCCCATTACCGCAGGCATCATGCCGTTTATGGGCAAGTCGCAGATCAGCCGCATGGTCTTTATGTGCGGCGCATCGCTACCCTCCCCCGTCATCAAGATTCTCGCCAAGTACGAGAACGATCCCGAGAGCCTGCAGGCAGCCGGTGTAGATTATGCCGCCCGCCAGCTTTGCGACCTCAAGGAGCACGGCGCCGACGGTCTGCACCTGTACACTATGAATCGTCCTGCGATCGCCGCAACCATTATGGAGCGCCTGGGGTAATGGAAAAACCGCACATCGATACAACCGCTGTCGAAGTGCCGGCCGACCTTGCGTCGCCGGCGCTTTACCGTGTCGATGCTGCGCACCATCCCCGTGTCGACCGTGCCGAGATGCTGCGATATCTGGGTTACGGCGGCCAGCAGATTGAATCCGAGTTGTCGCAGCGTATTGAGCTTGTCGTTGAGCATCTGGAACTGGACATTGAACCCCGTGGCGTGCGCCGCGTGTTTGCCGTCGATGCCACGGGCGTCGATGAGCAGGGAAAGCCCAGTATCCGTCTGGTCGGCACCAACGTTGAGCTGCGCGGTCGCGACATCTATCGCCATCTCAAAGATGCCCGCTTTGCCGCGCTCGTGGCATGCACCCTCGGCATGGACGCCGAGCGTCGTCTGCGCACCACGGGAGCCCAGCAGCCCCTAGAGGGAGCCGTGCTCGACGCCGCATGCTCTGCCTATGTAGAAGCCGCCGTCGAGCAGATGGACCAGCAGGTCAAGGCTGCGGCCACCGCACACGGACTCGCCGGTAACTGGCGCTTTAGCCCCGGCTACGGCGACTGCCCGCTTACGGCACAGCGCTCGATCGTGGCCGCACTCAACACCACGCGGCTCATCGGGCTTACCGTCACCCCCACCAGCCTGCTCATGCCCACCAAGAGCGTGACCGCGGTGATCGGCCTGTTTGATGGCGAGGTCCACGACGCCCAGAGCCGCCCTACCTGCAATATCTGCCGCATGCGCGAGCACTGCCGCTTCCGCGCCGCCCACACCACCTGCTATTCCAGCCATTAGGAGCCATCGATGTTTACCCCGCTTATCACTCATGATCTGGACGGTGCCGCGCTGGCGGCGCCTGTTGATGCCGCACGCCGTAATGGCGCTGCATACAAGACGCGCACGTTTGAAGACCTTCGCATTAAGGACGATCGTCTGCGCGCCGCCATCGAGGGCACGGGGCACCTGCTGTTCGACGGCGGCATGGGCACCATGCTGCAGTCTGCCGGCATGAAGGCCGGCGCCCTGCCCGAGTTGCTCAACTTTGAGGAGCCCCAGGTCATTACCGATATTCAGCGTCAGTACGTCGAGGCCGGCTGTGACGTGATCACCGCCAACACCTTTGGCGCCAACGCGCACAAGCTCGATGGCGCCGCCACCGTGGCAGATGTCTTTGCCGCGGCCGTCACCTGCGCCCGAGCGGCCGGTGCCCACTATGTCGCCGGCGACATCGGCCCCATCGGCGCGCTGCTTCGCCCCTTGGGTACCCTCAGCTTCGACGAGGCCTATGACCTCTTTGCCGAGGAGGTGCGCGCCGGCGTCGCTGCGGGCGTCGACCTCTTTATTATCGAGACCATGACCGACCTGGCCGAGATCAAGGCGGCGGTCCTTGCCTGCCGTGAGAATTCCGACCTGCCCGTCTTTGCCACCATGACCTTTGAGGAAAACGGCCGCACCTTCTTGGGTACGAGTCCTCAAATCGCAGCCATCGTGCTTTCGTCGCTTGGCGTTGACGTTTTGGGCGTGAACTGCTCGCTTGGTCCCAACGACTTGCGCCCTATGGTAAGCGAAATGCTCAAGGCGTCCACGGTTCCCGTTATGGTGCAGGCCAATGCGGGACTGCCCCGCGTGGACGATGACGGTAATACCGTCTTTGATATCCAGGCACCCGAGTACGCCGAGGCCGTCGCCGGCATGATCGCCGACGGCGTGAGCGTCGTCGGCGGATGCTGCGGTACCACGCCCGCGCACATGGCGGCACTTCGCACTCTCATCGACAACCACACGCCCAGCCCGCGTCACCGCAAGCCCAGCATGTCGGTCACGAGCGCCCAGACGGTCGTGGACCTCCCCTGCGACGGTCACAAGATCGCCGTCATCGGCGAGCGCATCAACCCCACCGGCAAAAAGCGCCTGCAGCAGGCCCTACGCGACGGCGACCTGGACTACGTCGTGAGCCAGGGTATCAGCCAGCAGGAGCAGGGCGCCGACATCCTGGACGTCAACGTGGGCCTGCCCGAGATCGACGAGGTCAAGGTCATCCAACAAGCGACCGAGCAGCTCCAAGGTTCCACGCTGCTGCCGCTGCAGATCGACTCCACCGACCCTGCCGCCGTCGAGGCCGCCGTGCGTCGCTACGCCGGCAAGCCCATCATCAACTCGGTCAATGGCAAACAGCAGATCATGGACGAGATCTTCCCGCTGGTCGCCCACTACGGCACCAACGTCGTCGGCCTCACGCTCGACGAGAGCGGCATCCCAGATACCGCCGAGGCACGCTATGCCATCGCCGAGCGCATTGTGGCCAAGGCCGCCCGTTACGGCATCGGCCCGGACCGCATCCTCATCGACTGCCTGGTCATGACCGCCTCGACCAACCAGCGCCAGGCTGAGCAGATCCTGCGCGCCATGTCTATGTGCAAGGAACGCCTGGGCGTCAAGTGCGCACTCGGCGTATCGAACATCAGCTTTGGCCTGCCCGCGCGGCCGCTGCTGGGCTCGGTCTTTTTGGCCGCCGCCTTTGGTGCAGGTCTCGACGCCCCCATCATGAACCCGGGTTCCAAGCGCTTTATGGACACCGTCTACAGCTATCGCGTGCTGAGCGTCGAGGACGAGGGCTCGACCGGATACATCGAGCGCTACGCCGGCTGGACCGATCCGTATAAGATCGCCGCAAACCCGGCAGCAGCTCAGGCCGCATCGACCGACACCGTGCCCGCTGCCGGCACCGACGGCAACGACGACCCCATCCGCCACATGGTCGTCTCGGGCCGCAAGGGCGAAATCGCGGCCGAGACCGAGCGTCTGCTGGCCGACCACGACGCCATGGACCTCATCAACAACCACTTTATCCCCGCCCTCGATGAGGTTGGCGTCCTCTTTGACCAGGGCAAGTTCTTCTTGCCGCAGCTCATGGCCTCGGCCGAGGCCGCACGCGTGGGCTTTGACACCATCAAGCGTCTGATGCCCGCCGGCGAGATTGCCGACAAGGGTAAGATCTGCGTTGCCACCGTTAAAGGCGATATCCACGACATCGGTAAGAACATCGTCAAGATGCTGCTCGATAACTACGGCTACACCGTCTTTGATCTGGGTCGCGACGTCGATCCGCAGGAAGTACTCAAGACCGTACAGGAGCGCGACATTAAGCTCGTCGGCCTCTCGGCGCTTATGACCACCACGGTCGTCGCCATGGAGGAAACCATCAAGCTGCTTCATGCCGAGGTGCCGGGCGTCAAGATCATCGTGGGCGGCGCCGTGCTCACCCCCGAATACGCAAAGCAGATCGGCGCGGACTACTACGCCAAGGACGCCGCCGAGAGCGCACGCATCGCCGAAGAGGTCTTTGGGCAGTAACACAACGGAAACAACCGGTTGATTTCCGATCTCAGCCGAACACATTGAGCAAATAGGCCATTCCCGCAGTT
>CAJMPE010000140.1 GCA_905215275.1 uncultured bacterium
GGCGCCACCGCCGGCAAGACTGATCTTGCCAAGCGCGCCAAGGCCGCTGGTCTCGATGCCATCCACGACACCGTGCACGAGATGGCTCGCGACGAGGCCCGCCACGGCAAGGCTTTCGCCGGCCTGCTCAAGCGCTACTTTGGCTAAGCCAGCCGCCTGAGAGACAATCTCTAGCTCGATAAGGCCCGAACCGCACGGTTCGGGCCTTTTTCGTGCCTCACGAACTTGTTAACTCCCTGAAATAGGACCGCCTTCGGCATCGGTTTCTCGTCAAAAACTAAGTGAGTAGACTTTTTGGAACTTGCCGAGCACACCATCCATATTGCTTTATAAAGCCGCAGGTAAATGACTTGTTGCAAAACGGCTTGGTCGCCAAAGCGCCAAAAGTCTACTCACTTAGAACCGCAGCCGTCCACGATTGAGCTGTTTTGCGTCTAACGGGCATCTTTCCGTCGATTACTCCCAATTTTGTCCAGTCAACGAATAGTTCAGACCGGAGTAATGCCTCAGCCCTTTGCTCATCCGGGCTTTTATCACGATATTCAGCATCGAGCATCCTGCATACGGCCTTAACGATCGCGCGGAATCTATCCTCATCAGATATCTGTCTGTGTGTCAGGAGAAGCGCATCGTAGCCCATGGCCTGAAGGGCCGTCATGCGATCGGCGTCACGCAAGCCATCCCCTGCGCGTCCGTGCGAGGCCTTTCCCTGACATTCAATGGCCACCTGTCGCCTGCCGTCCGGCGTAGAAAGTAGTAGGTCGATATATACACGGGACTTTCCCACAATCGCTCGAGCACTTGTGCTTAACGTCACTTCGACATTGAGCTCTATGCCGCAAAAACCTTCGCCTCCCAGGGCTCGCGGCAGCCCGAGCAACAAATACGCCTCGACCTCAAAAGGCGACGCGGCACCCAATGGGACGAGTTGCGATACCGCCATAAATCTATTGCCGTAACGCATCCCGCAAACATCTGAACAAAAACGGTCAAGGTCTCTGCCCAAAACCAAAGCGTCTCGACGCCATAAATTTGAAGTGGCGCCGTCCTCGGACGGGCAGCGCACCCAACCGAACGTTGTCGAAATCGCGCCCGAATCAATTGCACGTGAAAGCTCCGCCTCGAGTGCCGCCGGCAGAGCACACACCGCAAACAGGCCGCACATCTCCGCCAACACAAAAAGAAGCTGAAGATCCGTCAGATGCCGCGACATGATGAATGCCGTCAGTAGAGGAGACGTAATCAAAAATCCATGCTCCGTTTCCAGCACGGATTCCCTGGGAAGCTCGCCCAGGAACAGCCGCTGCCTAATGCTGGCAGAGCATGTCCGTTTGCTTCTCATCCGAACCAATGTATACAACGGAAAGCCGAGCGCAACCGCAGCCGTCGGGTTACGGGCGAGGTCATATCGCTGCCGGTCTTCTTCCGGTCGCGGAAGCGGCGGACACAAAGCGCGGACCTGAGGAGGCAAACGCAAGTACCTAAAAGCCGATATGTCACAAAGTAGATCTTTCATAGACACAGGAAAACACGAATTTCAACCCAGTCAGTCACGATGCGGCGCGAACGCACCGAAAATGGCGCCGAACGGACCGCCAAGTTTTCAACAGCCCTCCCCAACTGGCCAAAAGCTTGCCAAGAACTGGACGAAGCCCTGTTGAAAACCCCATTTTTTTCTCGTGCGGAAGCTTTGCGCGGCAAGTGAGTAGACTTTTTTGAACATCCCGAGCAGGCCGGCCATCCTGCTTTTCAAAACCCCAGGTAGATAACTTGTTACAAAACTGCCTGGTCACCAAAGTTCCAAAAGCCTACTCACTTAGGTTGCAGAGTGCCCCCATGAGCTGCAATTCCAAGATATTTAGCACTTTTGGACTCAGATCGTCATACTGGACAAGAATTTGACTTGAGTTTTCAGGAGCAGATGCGCCATCGGCACACCAATAACAGTCACTGATATCGACAAAAGGGATACTCGAGCGCGTGAGGGCCCGCACAAAAGAGCTTCCACCCGCTCCGCGCTCCGCAACCACGGTGCAGTAAAGGCCCGCGTCCGCATGTTCGATTGAGACCTCCCCCGCCGGAAACGCCTTCCGCACAAGCGCCGCCAGGCCATCGCGCGCCTCGCGAGCGCGCACGCGCACACGGTTCACATGCCGCTCGTAATCACCCGATTCCAGTAAGCGAGCCAAAGCAACCTGGTCAGCAGAGCTCACCGACGAGGCGTAGAAGCCAAGGTTGCGCCTAAACCGCTCCATTAGCTCATCGGGCAACACCATGTACGCTAGACGCAACGCCGATGACAGGCTCTTCGAAAACGTGTTGGTGTAGATAACCGACTGAGCGGCATCGATTGAAGCAAGCGCGGGAATCGGCTTGCCGGCAAGGCGAAACTCACAATCAAAGTCATCTTCGATGAGATACCGACCTGGACGCTCGGCGGCCCAGCTGAGCAGCGCGTAGCGACGCGCAATGCTCGTCACAAGGCCGGTCGGATACTGATGGGACGGCATCAGGTGAAGGACATCGGCCCCGGTTTTCTGCAGAGCGCCCAAGTCCACGCCCTCATCATCCAGCGGGATATGCCGAACTTTGCAGCCCATAGCCTGATAGATGCGCGTCAGGCGCAAATAGCCAGGGTCCTCAACGGCATACACCTTGTCGGCTCCAAGCAGCTGAACCAACATGGTATCGAGCAGCTGGGCGCCCGCGCCGATAACAATGTTGTTGGGGTCGACATTCATACCCCTTGTCCCGCGCAGATGATGAGCAATTGCGCGTCGTAGCCGAGCGGTGCCCTGTGCCGGTGCGGGCGAAAAGATCTCGCGCTCGTCTTCGGATGCCAGCGTCGCCCGCAGCGCGCTTTGCCAAAGCCGCGCCGCCTCCAAAGCGGAAGGAGAAAGCGCATCGAATCGCTCGACCTGTCCGTCGACACCATGCGCACTGGGACCCGCAGAAACGGCATCTCGGTCGATACCCTCCGCAGCCGAAGCCAAAACCGGTGCATCCGGAAGCTCGCAAGCGTAGTAGCCACGACGCGGCTTAGAGCAAATATAGCCCTCGGCAAGTAACTGGCTATATGCATTCTCGATGGTAATGACACTGATTCCCAGATGACTGGCAAAGGCACGCTTAGACGGAAGATGCTCCCCCGCCGCAATGCGTCCAGCTACGATATCATCTCGAATTTGCTGGTAAATATACTCATAGAGCGATGCTTCGCCGCGTTTTTCCAAATTGTAGTCAAGCATGAGCCTATCACCTGACCTTATTAAGTCATTCAATCTGGTATTAGTCTGACCTTGTCATTATCTCGAAAACTGAGTATTTCGCCATAACCAGCTCCCAGATAGGATGTTCCGTCAAGCAATGCACATGCCAACCAAGGGAGCAACCATGGCAGAACAGACCAGCAAGGCAGATCGCGTCAAACTCAACCGCGAGCTCGCACAGATGCTCAAGGGCGGCGTCATCATGGACGTCACCACGCCCGAGCAGGCACGCATCGCCGAAGAGGCAGGCGCCTGCGCCGTCATGGCTCTCGAGCGCATCCCGGCCGACATCCGCGCCGCCGGCGGCGTGTCGCGCATGAGTGACCCCAAGATGATCAAGGGCATTCAAGAGGCCGTCTCCATCCCCGTCATGGCCAAGTGCCGCATCGGTCACATCGTCGAGGCGCAGGTCCTTCAGGCCATCGAGATCGACTACATCGATGAGTCCGAGGTTCTCTCCCCCGCCGACGATGTCTACCACATCGACAAGACCCAGTTTGACGTCCCGTTTGTCTGCGGTGCCCGCGACCTGGGCGAGGCGCTGCGCCGCGTCGCCGAGGGCGCCACGATGATCCGCACCAAGGGCGAGCCGGGCACGGGCGACGTGGTCCAGGCCGTGCGCCACATGCGCAAGATCCAAAAGCAGATCCGCGACGTAGTTGCCCTGCGTGACGACGAGCTCTTTGAGGCAGCCAAGCAACTGCAGGTTCCGGTCGAGCTGGTACGCGAGGTTCATGCCACGGGCAAGCTTCCCGTGGTGAACTTTGCCGCCGGCGGCGTAGCGACCCCCGCCGACGCCGCGCTGATGATGCAGCTGGGCGCCGAGGGTGTCTTTGTCGGCTCGGGCATCTTTAAGAGCGGCGACCCCGCCAAGCGCGCCGCTGCCATCGTCAAGGCCGTGGCCAACTTCACCGACGCCAAGCTCATCGCCGAGCTTTCGGAGGACCTGGGCGAGGCCATGGTGGGCATCAACGCCGACGAGATCGAGATCATCATGGAAGAGCGCGGACGCTAGTCCAGCAGAAAGGATCGCACATGAGCGATTATGCAGACCAAACGGTCGCCGTGCTGGCGGTCCAAGGTGCTTTTGCCGAGCACGAGGCGAGGCTGTCCGAGCTGGGCGCACACTGTATTGAGCTGAGGCAGGCGGCTGATTTGAAGCAGGACTTTGACCGTCTGGTACTTCCCGGCGGCGAGTCTACCGTTCAAGGGAAGCTGCTTGATGAGTTGGGCATGCTCGAGGAGCTTCGTGCCCGTATCGCTGAAGGCATGCCCGTCCTGGGCACCTGCGCCGGCCTGATTCTGCTGGCTCACGACCTTGCCGCCCATGACGATAAGGGCACGCCCCGTTTGGCAACCATGGATGTGCTTGTCGAGCGCAATGCCTACGGCAGACAGCTCGGCAGCTTTCGAACCAAGGGACAGGTAGCCGGCATCGACGGTGAAGTGCCGCTGACGTTTATCCGCGCGCCCCGCATCGTCGAGGTCCACGGCGACGCAAAGGCCTTAGCGAAAGTCGACGGCCGTATCGTCGCCGCCCGTCAGGGCAACCAGCTCGGCGTAACCTTCCACCCCGAACTCGACGAAGACACCCGCCTCCACGAGCTCTTCCTCCAAATGCAGGCATCGAAATCATCAAACGAAATGAGAGTGGATAATCTCCCACTTTGAACTTGGATGCAGGCTCAAACCGGGAGATTATCCACTCTCATGCTATGT
>CAJMPE010000141.1 GCA_905215275.1 uncultured bacterium
GGGCGGGGGTGGACTTGCCGGGGCGCATCTCGTGGAGCTCCACCGGGATGCCCCGCTGGGCCAGCTGCCAACAGGCTTCACTGCCCGCCAGGCCAGCGCCGATGACGATTACTTTTTCCATCATTCCGTACCCTCCGTGGTCTCTGTCTTAGCGGCTTCTACCGCTTCGGGAACGGTCTCCTCCGCCTTCTTCTTGGTGGTCTTTTTGGCGGTGGACGCCTTTTTGGTGGTGGTCTTCTTCGTGGTTGCTTTCTTGGTGGTCGTGGCCTTTTTGGCCGTCGTCTTTTTGGCGGCCGTCTTCTTGGCCGCCGTGGCCTTCTTTGCCACCGTCGTCTTCTTTCCCGCCGTCGTCTTCTTCGCCGTGCTCGCCTTGGTCGCAGTCTTACGGCCGCGGGCGGGCCTCTTCTCCTTGGTCGGGCAGTCCATGTTGACGCAGATGCGCCACGGGCCGCGCGCCGTGTTGACCACCACGATGGGGGCGCCGCACTCGGGGCAGGTCTCGCCCGTCGCCTCGAGCTTACCGCGCGCCGGCAGTGGATAGCTCACGCCGCAGTCGTCGTAGTTGGTGCAGCGGATAAAACGCTTGCCGCTCTTCTCGCTCTTGTGCGCGATCAGGTCGCCATGGCGTCCGGCCTCGGCACACACCTTGCACTCGCCCACCTTAAGGTCGGGCTCGTAGTTGGTGGGGCATGTGGGGTTCACGCAAATCTCGAAGGCCTTCTGGCGGAACGGCTGACACTTAATGCGCGGCGCACCGCACTCGGGACACACGGCGGCCTCGCCCTCGAGCGGGCTCACCTTGACGCCGCTCGGCACCGGATAGGTCACGTCGCAGTCGGGCCAGCCCATGCAGCCAATGAAGCTGCCACGGGTCTTGGCGCTCGTCTTCATAACCAGGTCCTTGCCGCACTTGGGGCAGGCGCCCACGCGCGCATCGGCCGTGACGGCGTCGCTGATGGCGTCGCCCAGCTCCTGCGTGTGCTTGAGCAGTTCGTCGAGCACGCCAGCCAGCAGCGCGCGCGAGTGCGTCACGACATGCTCTTCGGTGTCCTCGCCGCGCTCCACACGGGTCATATCGCCATCAAGCTCGCTGGTCATATCGGGGCTCGTGATGCGCGGGGCAAATTGCGTCAGCGCATCGATGATGGCGATGCCCAGCTGGCTCGGCTCAACGGGATCATTTTTGAGATAGCGCACGGCATACAGGCGCTCGATGATGCTCGCGCGCGTGGACTTGGTACCCAGGCCGCGCTTTTCCATCTCCTGCACAAGCTTGCCCTGGCTGTAGCGCGCGGGCGGCTCGGTCTGCTTGGCCTCGAGCTTAATGTCGAACACGTCGACCGTATCGCCCTGCTCAAGCGGCGGCATCTGCTCGTCGCGCTTAAGGCCGTACGGATAGGCCTCGCGGAAGCCAGGGATCACGAGCACGTCGCCCGAAGCCACGAACGGCTCACCGTTCACGTCGAGCTCGAGCTTGGTGTTCTCGATGGTCGCGGGACCCATAAGCGTCGCCAGGAAGCGGCGGGCGATAAGATCGTAGAGTTTGCGTTGGCCGCCATCAAGCGTGGACGGATCGCCCTCGCCCGTGGGGTAGATAGGCGGGTGGTCGGTGGTCTCGACTTTGCCGCGCGTGGGCTTCATGGGGCCGGCGAGCACCTTTTTGCACACGGGCGCCAGCGCCGGGTTGATCTTTGCCAGGTCGCTCACCACGGCGCCCAGATCGAGCGTCGCGGGGTACACGGTGTTGTCGACACGCGGGTAGCTGATGAGGCCCGCCATGTAGAGGGACTCGGCGATGCGCATGGTACGCGCAGGCGAGATGCCCTCGGCTGCGGCGGCAGCCTGCAGCGAGGTGGTCGCAAACGGCGTGGGTGGCTGCTGCTTGCGTGAGCGCTTGGTCACCGCGGCGACGGTTGCCGTCGTAACGCCGTCGACATGGCCGTATGCCGTCTCGGCAGCATCCTTGTCGGTAAAGCGTGCCGTCTTGTGCGCAATCTTAAAGCGGTCGTCCTCGGCAGCACCCTGCGCGGCGCCCATGCCGCGGATCTGCCAATAGTCCTCGGGCACAAACGCCATGCGCTCGCGCTCGCGCTCGACCACCAGGGCAAGCGTCGGGGTCTGCACGCGGCCGGCGGAACGCACGTTGCCAAAGCCGCCAAACTTGGCGAGCGTCAGGTAGCGCGTGAGCACCGCACCCCAAATGAGGTCGATGTGCTGGCGGCTCTCGCCGGCGTCGGCCAGATTCTGGTCGAGCGAGACAAGGTTATCGAAGGCCTGCGTGATCTCGGCCTTGGTAAACGAAGAATACTGGGCGCGGGCAACCGGCAAGTCCGGCGCAACCTCGCGCACCTTGTTAAGGGCGTCCGAACCGATCAGCTCGCCCTCGCGATCGAAGTCCGTAGCGATGATGACGCTGTCGGACTTTTTGGCGAGGTTCTTGAGCGAGCGGATGAGCTCTTTCTCGGCCGGCAGCTTAATGACGGGCGCCCAGGTGAGGTAGGGCAGGCTCTCGAGCTTCCAACCCTTGATGGAAATGCCATCGGCAAGGAACGGTTTACGCTTGGTGTCGTAGGGCGGACGCGCCAGGCCATCGGGCATATCGGCCGGCAACATCTCGCCGTCCTCGGTCACCGAATACCAGCCCAGCTTTTTATCGAACAGCACGCTGTCGCAAAAATCGGGCGCAAGGATGTGACCGGCAAGACCGATCGTCACGCACTCCTCGCCCTTCCACTCAAAACGGTAGATAGCGGTGTTGTACACCTTGTCCTTTTTAGGCTTACCCGTGGACAGACGCTCGGCGATCTGACGCGCGGCGTCATTTTTCTCGGCGATGATGAGCTTCAAAAGAGGCTCCTATCTCGTATCTCTGCGGCTACGCCCGCCCGTATGGCGGCCGACTTACGCCCTTGCTTGCTCAATCTGCCCGATGAGCCAATCGCACCAGGCATCCATGCCCTCGCCCTTGCGCGCGCTCACGGCAAACCGCGGCGCCTGCGGATTGAGGTCATCGAGTGTCTTAGTATACCTATCCATGTCAAAATCGAAAGCCGGGGCCACGTCGACCTTATTGAGCAGCTGCGCGCCGGCGTGCTGGAAGATGCCCGGGTACTTGATGGGCTTGTCGTCGCCCTCGGGCACCGAGAGAATCATGATGGACAGGTTCTCACCCAGGTCAAAGTCGACCGGGCAGACCAAGTTGCCCACGTTTTCGATAAAGATGACGTCGATGTTCTCCAGACCGACGGCCTGGTCGAACGCGTCAACCGCCTCCATGATCATGTTGCCCTCGAGGTGGCACAGGCCGCCCGTGTTGATCTGGATGGCGGGCATGCCGGCTTCCTTCATGGTGATGGCGTCGACATCCGAGGCAATATCGCCCTCGATGACGGCACAGCGCAGGCCAGCCTTGTCGCGCAGGCGCCCGTTGGTGCCCAGGATCGTGGTGGTCTTGCCCGAACCGGGGCTCGACAGCACATTGATCACATAGGTGTTTGTCTCTTTAAATCGCTGTCGCAGCTGATCTGCCAGGCGCTCATTGCGCGACAGAATCGGCGACGCGATATCAATCGTTTTCTCAGCCATACTCGGCACTCCTTACTTTGGCCCCTTTATACCCCATCACCAGATGGCTAGCGGGCTAATCGTCGGGGGTTTCGATTTCGATACTTGCGATGTCGAGCTCGCGGCCGTGCAGCAGACGCACGTTGGCGCCGCCACATTGGGGACAGCGGCAATGGAAGCGATCGTGCTCAAAGACCTCCCCGCAGTCCAGACACTCGCTTTGTGGATGGACTTCCTCCACGGCAAGCTCGCAACCTCGCGTGAGCGGGTCCTCATCGCGAAATGTCTTCCACGCAAAGTCGAGCGCCTCGCGCACAACTTCGGTCATATCCCCGATACGCAGCGTTACCAAAACGGCGCGCGAGGCCCCCGCCCCACGCGCCGCGCGAATCACTGTATCGAGTATGCCGTTGACAATGCCAACCTCGTGCATACCGATTTACTCCTCGTCGTCCTCATCGTCCGAGAACAGGTCCAGACGGCTCACAAACAGGCCCTCCTTGCCCTCGCGCGCGGTAATGACCACGCGGGCAATGGCGAGCGAAATCTCGTAGAGCGAGAGCAGGGCACCATACATGAGGCCCAGCGTAACGGGCGAGCCGTCGGGCGTAATCACAGCCGAGCCCACAAGCAGGCCAACGTATACATAACGCCAGGCACTGCGGAAAGCAGCGTAGGACACGATGTGGAAGACGGACAGGTAGAAGATGATGAGCGGCAGCTCAAACGCCACGCCAAAGCCGATCATAAAGAGCAGCTCCATGTTGACGTAGTTCTCCAGGTCGGGCAGCGCCGTGGCGACGGCCGAGGTCTCGCCGATGAGCCACTCAAAGCCTGCCGGGATAATGATGAAGTAGCAGAAGATGGCACCCAGGAAGAACAGCACCGTCGAGGCGAGTACCGTAGGCACGACCCACTTGCGCTCGTTGGGACGCAGTGCCGGCAGGAAAAACGCCAGAATCTGCCAGATGATCATGGGCGTGCACATGACCACGGCCATCTTGATGGCCAGCGAGAAGCGCAGGCCAAAGCCGCCGAGCGTGGTGGTGATGTAGAACTTACCGTCCGGCACAAACGAGCGGATGGGATCTTCCAGGATATCGAGCACCACGGGCGTGGCGAAGTACAGCACGATAGCGGCGGCAAACACCGACACGACCACGATAGTCAGACGGCGACGGAGCTCTCCCAGGTGATCGAAGAGCGGCATGCGCGCAGGTCCGATAGGCATTACTCATCGCCTCCCTTCGGGGTGTCGGCGGCAGCGGCCTCGTCCTCGTCCTCGTCCTCGGCCTCGAGCTCGCGAGCGAGCTGGTCGACGACGGCCTTGCGCTTGCGGGGACGACGGGCATAGAGATCAGCCGTCGTGGGCTCTGCCGGCTCCGGCTCGGGCTCCGGCTCTGCAGCAGGCTCGGGTTC
>CAJMPE010000142.1 GCA_905215275.1 uncultured bacterium
TTCGAGTACCGTGGCGGTTTTGAGCATCAGCATAGGGTCCTCCTTGTTGAGGGGAGTTAGCGTACGTGTCGTATTTGCTTCAAAAAACCTAGATGTCGCTCACGTCAAGCTCGCGAACCACCACAAAGGGGACAGGCACCTTTGTGGTGGTTTTGACGATCGGTTCGTGGTGCTTATGCGAATACGGAATCCTCACGGCGTGCCGAGGGCGACATGCAGGTTTTTCGACTAGGACTGCCTTCCATGGCACACCTCCTTAAGGCCGGGCGCAGCGCGCTTTGGGTATCTCGTACCCGTTTCAATCCGCCCGTATTCTTGATGAGGGGTTTTGACATGTCAACCCCCATTGTTCAGAAAACCATCGTCTCCGACAAAGCTCTTACAGAATGCCGTGGCCTCAAAGCGCGCCCGCATCGACGCCCTGCCTGCGCTAAACTGGAGAGCACGTACGCGATTACGAGAGGAGCCCGCATGGAGGCTTACAAGCAAGAGTTCATCAAGTTTATGGTCGAGTCCGACGTCCTTAAGTTCGGCAGCTTTACGCTCAAGAGCGGCCGTCAGTCCCCGTTCTTTATGAACGCCGGCGCTTACGTGACGGGCTATCAGCTCAAGAAGCTGGGCGAGTATTACGCCCAGGCTATCCACGATAACTTTGGCGACGACTTTGACGTGCTGTTTGGGCCGGCCTACAAGGGCATTCCCCTGGCCGTCGTGACCGCAATTGCCTACCACGAGCTGTACGGCAAGGAGGTCAAGTACTGCTGCGACCGTAAGGAGGCCAAGGACCACGGTGCCGATAAGGGCAACCTGTTGGGCTACGAGCCCCAGGACGGCGACCGCGTGGTCATGGTCGAGGATGTCACCACCAGCGGCAAGTCCATCGACGAGACCTATCCCAAGGTCAAGGCTGCTGCCGACGTCGAGATCAAGGGCCTCATCGTGTCCCTCAACCGCATGGAGGTCGGCAAGGGTGGCGTGACCACCGCGCAGAAGGAGATCGAGGCCAAGTACGGTTTCCCCGTCGCGAGCATCGTCTCCATGGCCGAGGTCGTCGAGACCCTCTACAACCACGAGATCGACGGCAAGGTTGTCATCGATGACGAGCTCAATACCGCCATCGACGCCTACTACGAGCAGTACGGAGTTCGTTAGTTACGGCGTTTTACCAAACGCCGTAACAGCTCGACGCTGCGCGGATCGCATTTGGACAATCTGACGTTCAACTTCAAGGGCGCGACCAGAAGGTCAGCGCCCTTTCGTTTCACGTCACCTTGCCTCAAATGCGGCCCGCTCGCTGACTTATGCTCAACCAGCGGCGCCTTAGACGTTGGGGACGTTCCTTTTCTGCCGGCAGTTGGGGACAGTCCTAGTCGTTGGGGGGCGTTCTTGAATGACCAGTCATTTAAGAACGCCCCCAATGAGTACCCAATGAGTGTGTGGGCGAGCGGATTTTCCCGCTCGCCGATTTGTGTCTTGAAAAATGTATATAACGACTATAACGTAGTGTGAAACATATTGGAAACAATACCGAGGAGGCTGCGTTGAAGAAAAGCAATCTGGGCTATGTGCTGGTGCTGGTCGCCGCGCTTATGTGGGGCAGCATCGGAATCTTTGTAAACGGCATCTCGGCCATGGGCGTTTCGTCCCAGAGCATGGCTGCCTTTCGCTTGTTGGTCGGAGCGCTTATCTTGGCGCCGGTCCTGATGTTTATGGGCTGCCGTCCGGGTGAGGGGTCTACCGTGGCTCAGGGTCCGCTGGCACTGTTCAAGGCAAGCCCTAAAGAGCTTGTTCCCTGCGCGCTTGTCGGTATCGTCGGTTTGGCCGCCGCCAACACCTGCTATTACGAGTGCATGGGCGAGGTGGGCATGTCCACGGCCTCGGTGCTGCTCTACACCTCGCCGGTGTTTGGCGTCATGCTCGGCCGCGTGCTTTATCGCGAGGACGTGACCCCCAACAAGCTCGTTGCCATTGTCTTTAACATCGTTGGCTGCGTGCTTGCAGTGACCAATGGCGACCTTTCCGGTTTCCATTTTTCGGTTTGGGGCGTCACGTCGGGCGTGATTGCAGGCCTTTGTGGTGCGTCGCTCGCGGTGTTTAGCCGGATAGCAACCAAGACGGTCCACCCGCTGGCTGTCACGTTTTGGGGCTTTGTTTTTGGCGGTGCGGTTATGGCGGCTATCGCGGCTCCGTGGCCGGATATCGCCGCGGCAATGTCGCCACAGCTGCTGCTGCTGTTCCTTGGCTTTGGACTCATCCCCACAGCTGTGGCCTACATCTTATATATGCAGGGTCTGTCCATGGGGCTCGAGACATCGAAAGTTCCCGTCGTAATGTCATTCGAGACGGTCGTCACCGTACTGCTGGGCATTGGTGTCTACGCCGAGCCCGCCGGCGCGATCAAAGTCCTGGGCATCGTGCTGGTGCTCGCGTCCATCCTGATTATGAACACCGACTTCTCTAAGCTGCGCAACAGCGTGTTTGTCGGTCATGTCATTGAGAGCATGACCTTTAAGCCCAACGCGTGGTGGACGGAGAAATCGCAGGACATGGATCTGTTTAAGGAGCGTACCGGCATCGCGCTGGAACCCACCGTGCAGGAAAGCCCCTGGTACTTCGTACGATAGAGGATTGCGCGCAGGGTCTGACCTGGGGTTATCCAGCCAGCACCGGCCTATCCAACCCCAACGTTTCAAGTACGTTAAACCCGTCAACGGTCGATTTTCACCCGCGAACGGTCTTTATACTAATTAGCAATATAAGCAACGTATAAGACGTTATAATGACCATAACGAAAAGGAGGAGGCAAGATGAATCAGATCATTCTCGCATCTCATGGCGGCCTGGCCGCAGGCGCCAAAGACACGCTCGAGATGGTTCTCGGCGACGTGTCGAACGTCCACGTCGTGTCGCTTGCTCGTGACGACAAGGAGCCCATCACCAATAAGGTGGACGCCATGATCGCCACGTTCAACGCGGACGACACCGTCTATGTGCTGACCGATATGCTCGGCAGCTCGGTCAACAACAACATGGTCGAGCTTTCCAAGAACGGCACGAAGTTCACGGTTGTCAGCGGTTTCAACATCCCGCTGGCGCTCACGCTCGCTATGAGCCCCGTCCCCGTCAAGGGTGCCGAGCTCGCAGCCCTCATCAACGAGGCCCGCACCGGTCTGACCAACCCCAACGCACCGGTCGAGGCTGCCGCGGCTCCCGCCAAGAAGGCCAAGGCGCCCCGTCACAGCTCCGGTCCCGCCAAGATCGTCCTCGCACGCCTTGACTACCGTCTGCTGCACGGCCAGGTCGTCTTTACCTGGACCACCAAGGTCCAGGCCGAGCGCATCATCGTCGTCGACAACGCTGCCGCCAACGATGACATCAAGAAGGGCGCTCTTAAGCTGGCCAAGCCCCAGGGCGTGCGCCTGAACGTCTTCACCGTCGAGCGTGCCCTCGCCAAGATGGACAAGCTCAACACCCTCGGCGAGGAGAGCTTTCTGGAAAAGCTGGTACCGATTGTGGAGAACTATAAAAAGAGAGTAGAGTGAGGAGTGGAGAGTGAAGAGATGGGAGGAAGCGAGAGGGCGGAGAGAAAAAAGCCGCCTCTGCTTCATCTCCGCTCTTCACTCTTTTTTCACTCGAAAACGGGAGTTCGAAGCGGAAAAGGCTGCCCACTGTGTAGGCTCCGCTCTCTAAAAAGGGTCTTGACAGTATATAGGGAACTATGGTATGATTTCATCATGATAAAGCGATAAAGGAGCAGCGGAGCCATGAACCGTTTTCGTATTTCCACCCCGGAGGGTACCCGAGACCTGTTATTTTCCTCGTGCCGTGCGCTGCGGCAGACGGAAAACGCTGTGCGCGACGCGCTGGAGGAGCGCGGCTACAGCGAGATCATCACCCCGGCGGTTGAGTATTTTGATGTATTTGCACAGGCAAACCCCGAGCTGGATCAGGATCAGATGCTGAAGATCATCGACAAGTCCGGCCGCATTTGCGTGGCGCGTCCGGATAACACCACGCCGATCGCGCGTATTGCAGCCACCCGACTGGATGACGCGGCGCTGCCGGTTCGCCTGTATTACAGCCAGAAGGTGTTCCGTTCGGTGTCCGGCGACCACGGCCACAAGGGCGAGTTCCTGCAGGTCGGCGCGGAATTTATCGGCGCGGACGGTCTGGAGGCCGACAAGGACATTCTCTCGGCTGCGTTTGCCGCACTCAGCAAGACCGGCGCGGACAACTTCCGCGTAGAGCTTGGTCACGCTGAGATCTACAAGGCGCTGATGGATGAGCTTGGCGCGGATGCACAGTCCGCCGAGGGCATCCGCCGCCTGATCGAAAACAAGTCGTTTGCCGCGCTCGGTGACGCACTTGAGCCGTTTAAGGGCAAGCCCGCCGCAAAGGCGCTCAGCGCTATGCCGAATCTGTTCGGCGGCATCGAGGGGCAGCTCGTTTGCCTCCCGCAAGTCTTTCAACAGCTCCAGCGGCGCAAGGCGGATCGGTGCGGCTTCGCCGATGTTGTGGAGTTTGCAAACCTCAAGCGCCGCTGTGGACAGTTGCTGTTCGGTGCCGTCGAGTACGCCGCCATCCAGCACTTTTGCGGAACCGGCGTCATAGATGGTGTAATCAATGCCTGTGTCGCTGCGCTGAACGTGAATGTATTTGTCGTTGTCCACCATGTAGAGCTTTTCCACCTCTTGCGCTTCCACACTTGGCTGTTCCGCAGCGGCCAAATCCTCCCGGTCGATGCCGCGCTCCTTGCAAATCTCCGCAAAGTGCCGGTCAATGTCCGTAATCAGCTCGGAGGCAGTCTTGTTGATGGTTTCCAGACTGGCGCGAAGCTCTTTCAACTCCTTGCCCTTTGACCATGTGGCGATATAGCCGAAGCTGTTTTCGCCCGTTTCAATGCCGTAATACTGGCAGACCGCATAGGAGATGCTTTCGGCCTCGA
>CAJMPE010000143.1 GCA_905215275.1 uncultured bacterium
GTAGGCATCGATGCCGATGGTCGTGTTGACCAGGCTGTCGAAGCTGTCAAGCGTGCCCTTCGAGAAGGTGAACTCTTCGGTGGCGTTGGTGCCGGGCATCAGGTGAGCCGAGAACCAGGGTTCCTTCATGGTGCCGTTGACGTTGGTCTTGCCGGAAGGAGCGTAGAAGGTCAGGTCCTTGTCGCTCTTGTTGGTGATGTTGACGACAAAGCCGATGTCGCCCCAGTCGTCCTTGAACTTCTCGGTGATGGTGATGGTGCACAGATCGTCATCGGCGACGGTGACGGCGGGGGAGATTTCGACGCTCTGGACATCGTCGTCTTCGACGGCCTCATCGATCTCATCTTCCTTCTCGGCCGCCTCGCGATCCTTCTTTACCGTACCGGACAGGTCCTTGTCGGACTTGGTGAAGATAAACTTGTCGCCGTCCACCTCCAGGACGAGCTTGTCGTCCTTGAGCTTCAGATCGTGCGATTCATCTTCGGCGGTGACGGTTGCGGTGGTGGCGTCCTTGGCCTCCCATTTCAGGTCGGCGACCTCAAGGAACAGGTCGAGGGTGCCTGTGCCGTCCTCATCGAGGATCAGGATGCAGTTGACGCCTCACTCTTCGAGCATATCCATGTACTCATCGGTGAGCTCTTCGCCATCCAAGGTTCCACCCGAGTACTGCCAGCTGCCGACGAAGTTGGCCTTGGGGTCTTTGCCGCCGCCGCTGCAGCCCGTCAGGGCAAAGGCGAGCGCCAGGGCGCATGTCAGAAATGCGAGTACGGACTTTTTGAACGTTGTCTTCATGGTGTCCTCCTTCTTGTGTGAAAGCCCATAGAAGCAAATGCGGGGGTGGCGGACCTCCCCGCCAATTACCAGATAGAGGGGTTAGGGCCTGGGCGTTCCGCAGTTGCTGCAGAACTTGCCACCGTTTTCGCTGCCGCAGTTGGGGCAGAACCACTTGGCCGGTGCCGGGGCGGGTGCGGGACTACCGCACTCGGAGCAGAACTTGCCGGTATTGATGGCACCGCAGCTGCAGGTCCATGCGCCGGCCGCGGGGGCAGCGGCAGGAGCCGGTGCGGGGGCGGGTGCCGGAGCTGGCTGCGGGGCGGCCTGCTGCTGTGCCTGGCCGGCGGCGAACAGCTGGCTGGCATTCATGCCGCCCATGCCGCCTGCCATGCCCATGCCCATAAAGCCGGCCATCGCGCCGTTGGGGTTGGCCGCCGCGGCGCGCATCGCGTCGCTCTGGGCGCTGGCGATGTTGGCGGCTGCCATGGTGGGATCGCGCATGACCGCGGCCTTCTGCAGGTCCTTGATCATCTGCTCGTCTTCTTGCGAGGCGGCGATGGAGTTGACGCCAAAGCTCACGATCTCGACGCCGCGCAGGTCGCGCCAGTCGGCCGAGAGGACCTCGTTGAGCGCGCGGGCGAGCTCGGTGGTGTGGCCGGGGATGGCGCTGTAGCGGATGCCCATCTCCGAGATCTTGGCAAAGGCGGGCTGCAGGGCGGTGAGCAGCTCGGACTTAAGCTGGCTGTCGATCTTATCGCGCGTGTAGCTATCGGTCACGTTGCCGCACACGTTGGTGTAGAACAGCAGCGGGTTGGTGATGCGGTACGAATACTCGCCGTTGCAGCGAACGGAGATGTCGACATCCAGGCCAATGTTGTTATCGACCACGCGGAAGGGCACGGGCGAGGCGGTGCCGTACTTGTTGCCGATGATCTCCTTGGTGTTGATAAAGTAGACGCGCTGGTCTTTGCCCGCGTCGCCGCCAAAGGTAAAGCGGCTGCCGATATTGGCGAACGTCTCCTTGATGGAGTCGCCCAGGTTGCCGCTGAAGACGCTCGGCTCGCTGCCGGTGTCAAAGACAAACTCGCCAGGCTCCAGCGCGACCTCGATGATCTTGCCGTTTTGCACCACGAGCATGCCCTGGCCGTCGTTGACGGCGATGACCGAGCCGTTGGAGATGACGTTGTCCTCGCCGCGCGTGTTGGAGCTGCGACCGCCGGTGCGCTTGCTGCCCTTGCAGGCTAAGACGTCAGCGGGCATCGATTCGCAATAGATAAATTCTTTCCACTGGTCGGCCATGACGCCGCCGGCAGCTCCCAATCCAGCTCTCAAGAGTCCCATGGTGATCTTCCTTTCTCGTCAAAGGCCGGGTGGTATTGGTCAGAATGGCTAATCGTCCTTGTTGTCCTTCATGACAACGGTGGTCTCGGTGTGGCTGAAGGTGTCGTGCTTCTCGGTCAGGTCGAGCTCGCCACAGTAGCAATCGGCGTGGGTGGCCTCGTTGGCCGTCTTGAGCTGGCCTACCAGCAACACGTCCGCGATGATTACGATGATCAGCGGCGCGACGATGTTGATGAGGATGCCCTCGACATCAAAGGCGAGGTAGTCCGGATCGAAGGCGTTCTCTCCCATAAAGAGAATCTGGGAGAGGACAAACCCGATCACAAAGAACAGCACCGAGGCGATGGCGAGCTTGGGCTTGGAGCAGGGAAGCTCGCCGACCATGCGACCGGTCTGGCCGTTCATGGCAAACAGGTAACTCTTGCCGTTCCACGAAGTGGAGAGCATCCAGACGGGGAACAGGGCGTAGTCGCTGTCTTCCCAGGTGTAGTCGAGCTGCTTGCTTTCGACCGTGGCGTCGTCATATTCGTCGACGACGGTCTCGCGCAGGGCCGAGATCGTGCTTTCTTCCATACGACGCTCGGCGCGCGCCTTGCAGGTCTCGCAATCCTCGTCGTAGCGGTTGGCGATGTATCCGGGCATATAGGCGACCGAGAACGGGCGCAGCGCGTCGTAGTCAAACGGCTCGATGGCGTCCATGTGGCCGTCGGGCATCTTGGAGGATCCGTCGACGGGCACGCGCTTAAACGAGATGTTTCCCTTGCGGTAGGCGTCGTAGTGGTCGGTGGTCGTGACGGTGCGGTCGGATTCCTCGGTTACAGTCTCGTTGGTCGCATCAAAGCACACCTCGCCGTCCACGCGGGCGCCGTAAAGCCAAAAGGGCACGTAAACGCCTTGGACTTCGTCGATATGGTTGCCGGTGACAAAGCTCTTGGGCAGCAGGATCTTGCCCTTGTAGTGTTCCTTGAGCGCGGCCATGACATCGTCGCGCCCGAGCTTAAACGGGATCACCAGATCGGGTGAGAAGTCGCCTGAGAGCTGGCCAGGTGCCACGGCGGGGTTGCCGCAGTACGGACAGGTGGTGACGGCGACGGTGCCGTCCGAGACCAGCTCGGCACCGCACGACGAGCAGATGTAGCCGGCGTTTTGAGCCAGCTCCTGCACGGCATCGTCGACAGCAGGCTTGGGGGCCGCGGCTGCGGCATCGGCTTTGGCATCTGCCTTGTCCTGGCGCTCGCGATAGAGGGCCTCGACTTCTTCGACTTCAAAACGCGAATCGCAGTAGTCGCAGACGAGCTTTTGCTCGGCACTGGCAAAGTGAAGGGGGCCGCCACACGCGGGGCACTGATAGTTGATGCTCTCGAAGGCCATGATCGGTCCTTTCCGTGCCGGAGGCTATGCGCCGATGGCGCCACCACAGTATTCGCAGCGCCCACTGGCATCGGGAATGGTGGTTGCACCGCAGAAGGGGCAGGTGACCGCGGTCTTGGGGGCCTTGGCGGCCACGACGCTGTCGCGCGTCTCCTGGCGCAGCTGTACCAGCGCGTCGCGGACCTCGGTTGCCTGGCGCTTGGCCTCGCGGTATTCGATGGAACCGCGCTGATCGATGGTGGAGTCGTTCACGCGCAGGTTGATCTCGGTAAAGTACGGCGTGTTGACGTGGATGGTCAGATTAAAGTCGTAATCCAGGTCGTAGCGCGGCGGGTTGTAGCTCTCGCGCTCGCCGTCCTTGGTCTCGCGATAAATCTCGGTGCGATGCTCGTCGATATCCATATCGCAGCCGAGTACCTGTGAGAACTCGATGATGTCGGGATTGGCGTCGCGCCAGCGGCTCTGCGAAGTGATGATCAGCAGGCCCGCGTCTTCGTCGAGCATGATGTTGGTGCGCCCGGCAGAGAGCGTGCGCGTGGGGTTGAACGAGGCCAGGCGCTCGGCATTGGCCTCGCGGTAGGCGAGTTGCTCGCGGATATCGTCCGCGGTGCTGGAACGATAGCCGCCAAAGAAGGGGGAGAGCTTGCCGACGCACTCTTTGCACAGGTAGCCTTCGTTGATCTTGGTCTTCCCCAAAAGTCCCAGCTCGGTACCGCAAATCGCGCACTCTTTCTTCTCGAACATCTTGTCAAAGAAGCCCATGGCTGCCTCCCATCAACAGGTAGCGTGTGTCACTTTTGATGATGGGGGAGTGCGCGATCTTTCACGATACCCAGACGGCTCAACGAGTCTCCACAACTGGGACACATGGCCCATTTTTGACTAGTCGCTGGGGACGTACGCTACTGGGGCAATTGGGGCGACGAGCCGATGATGTCGTGATGTGGGATGGACTGGCACTTGCTACCGACGATCTTGGTGGGGATTTTGCACCCGTATGTTCCGATTTCGCGCTCAACGCTCAACCGTCACATTTCCTCGATCAGCAAAAAGACCGGCACCACCTCACGTGTGGCCCTTATCAACTTCTTCTGGTCCTGGACACCAAATGACTAGCTAATCCCCCAATAGGTTGCGGTGGAATAGTCCCTAAATTAAAGTCATGGGGCTTTAAACAGGAACTATTCCACCGCAACTGCTGAGGGGATAGACTGCGGCGGCGGCAGGGGCAACGGCAACGGCGTCGGCAGCTGCGGTAGCGGTAACGGCAGCTGGCAGGGTGTTTTCCACCTGCTTGCTACAGCAGCTCGCCGTGGCGGACGATGTAGCGGCGCTTTGCCAGCTGGGTGAGCGCGATATAGGCGGTAACGATGCCGATGAGCAGCGCGAAAAAGCGAGGCTTCGGTAGTTTGTGTGACAAGGGGCTAGCCTAGGCAGCAACGCTCTTCGC
>CAJMPE010000144.1 GCA_905215275.1 uncultured bacterium
TTTACCGACTACGCCCTGGACCAGCGCCGCGATGCGCTCTATCCGCCGTTCGTGCGATTGGTCAACATCTTAGTGTGGTCGGCGAACGCAGATGACGCGCAGGACTACATCGGGCGCATCGCGAAGCTCCTCAAGCGCCGCTGGCATGCCGCCGCGCCCGACTTTTTGCGGGCGGGGAGTGCCGTGCCGCACGTGTTGGGCCCGGCTTCGTGTGTAATCGAGAGAGCCAAGGACCGTTACCGTTTCCATCTGCTTGTAAAGTCGCCGGTAGGGTACCATGTCTCAGATGATATCGACGCCTGCCTCAAAGAGGTGGGCTCCGTGCGCGGCGTGAGCGTGAGCGTTGACGTTGACGCCTATGATTTGATGTAACAACCCGAAAGGATGGCCATGGAAGCCAACGGAATCGTACTGTCGCCCGACCCTCGTCTGCGCCAGGAGTGCGCCGTCATCGAGGAGATAACCCCGGCGATCGAGGCGCTTGCCGAGAAGATGAAGAAGATGATGTTCGACAACCGCGGTTGCGGTCTTGCTGCCCCGCAGATCGGCGAGCTCATTCAGCTCGTCACCATCGACTGCGATTACAGCGACAAGAACGACTATGACCCATACGTGCTCATCAACCCTGTCATTGTTGAGCAGAGCGACCACCTGGTGCCGTTTAGCGAGGGCTGCCTGTCCATTCCCGGCATTAGCTGCGAGATCGAGCGTCCCGATCATGTCGTCGTCGAGGCGTATGACCTGGATGCCAACCTGATTCGCTATGAGGCCACGGGCGACCTGTTCTGCGTTTGCCTGCAGCACGAGATCGATCACCTGCATGGCAATACCATGTTCGAGCGACTCAAGCCCATGCAGCGCATCAAGGCAGTCAAGGAGTACCAGGACGCCCTGGCCCGCGGCGCTCGTCCGGGCGAGACTGAGTAGGTCCCACCGTCCCCGGTGCTGAGCGCCCACATATCATCCCGTGCTCAAACATTCTCGCTTCGCTGCAAAACTGCGCGCGGGACGATATGTGGGCGCTCAGCACCGGGGACTGCGTTGTTCTGGCTCGTTTCGCCCGGGTGCCGTCGGGCCAGGGATGGGCGTCTTCGCTGATAGTCTTTGTTGAGAGGGAGCTGCTTTTATTGCGGCTCTTTCTTTGGTTTTGGGTATATTTATTCTTGTTGAATTGTTATTGCGGATGGGCTGGGTACTTGGCTTTCCGCTGTTATTTTTAGCCGTCTCGGCTTTGGTTGAGGGGAGACGTTCTTTATGCGTATTGTGTTTATGGGTACGCCTGATTTTGCTGTGCCTTCGCTGACTTCACTTGTTGAGGCTGGGAACGAGATTGCGCTTGTTGTTACTCGTCCCGATGCTGTTCGTGGGCGTGGTAAGAAGCTTGAGCCGTCTCCTGTTAAGGCCAAGGCGCTTGAGCTGGGGTTGCCGGTCGTTGAGGCCAATCGTATGACGCCGGAGGTTGTTGAGGCACTCCAAGCTGCGCAGGCTGATATTTTCTGTGTGGCTGCCTATGGCTGCATTTTGCCTGATGAGGTGCTGCATGTGGCGCCGCTTGGTATTGTGAATGTTCATGCTTCGCTGCTGCCTCGTTGGCGTGGTGCTGCTCCCATTCAGCGTGCCATTCTTGCTGGTGACGAGGTTGCCGGTGTTTCCATTATGCGCATTGGGCATGGCGTGGATACGGGCGCTTATTGCGCGCAGGCCTCGACGTCGGTTTCCGGTAAGCATGCCGAGGCGCTCACGATGGAGCTTGGCGAGCTGGGCGGCAAACTGCTTGCCGATACGCTTCCCTCGCTTGCCGATGGCTCGGCTGTTTGGACTGAGCAGGATGAGTCGCTCGTCACTCATGCTGCCAAGATTTCCAAGCAGGAGATGCGTCTGGATCCGCAGATGGCGGCTCTCGATTGCGTGCGTCATGTGCTCGCTTCGTCCGATACCGCACCCGCCCGTTGCGTGATTGCTGGCAAGTCGGTTCGCGTGCTCGATGCCACGCCGGCCGACGTGTCGCTTGGCGAGGGTACTGTTGCCGTCAAGAGCAAGCGTGTTTACCTGGGCCTTTCCGATGGCGCGGTTGAACTGCTTGAGGTTAAGCCCGATGGCAAGCGTGCCATGGCTGCTTCTGCCTGGGCTGCCGGCCTGCAGGGTGCCGAACTTAGGTGGGGTGTACTGTCATGAGCAAGCTTTCTCCCGCGCGCAAGCTTGCGCTCGATGTGTTGATGGAGGCCGATCGCCGCGGTATGTATGCGCGCGACGTGCTCTCGTCCCGCGCTTCCGCCAAGGCCATTGACCAGCGCGATTCCGCTTTTGCCGCTCGTTTGGCGCTCGGTGTTGCCGCCACGCAGGGTATTTTGGATGAGCTGCTCGATCAGTTTTTGGATAAGCCCAAAAAGGTCGCGCCGCGCGTTCGCATGGCGCTTCGCATCTCGGCCTTCGAGATGCTCTATCTGCATACGCCGGGCCGCGTTGCCGTGAGCCAGGGTGTTGAGCTGGTGCGCAGCGGTGCTAAGTCTGCCGCGGGCCTGGCTAACGCGGTGCTGCACAAGGTTGCGGACAACGTGGAGGATTTTGCCACGGCATCTGACGTGGATGAGTCCGAGCGCCGTTTGGTTCGCCTTTCGCGTTTGATGGGTCTTCCTCGTTGGCTGTGCGCTCGTATTATGGCCTCGTTCGATACGCCCGAGGGCGCGCTCAACTTTGCCGGTAATCTGGCTCCCGCGCCGCTTGCACTGCACGAGAATGCGTTTGCGACCAAGGCCGACCCGTATATCTCGCAGCTCGTTGCGCCTGTCTTCCCGGGCTGCCATGCTCCGGTCGATGCTCAGGTTACGGTTGCGTCCGGCGTGTTTGAACGCGCCGCTGCCGTTGCCTCTGACCTCAACGCTCAGCTTATCGCTACTGCGGCGACACGTCCCGGGCGTTGCTTGGAGATTGGTGCCGGCCGCGGCACCAAGACCTATGTGATGATGTGCCAGGCCAAGCGTGCCGGGTACGAGCGTCAGCATACGGCGCTCGATCTACACGATCGCAAGTGCGATCAGAATCTCGCGCGCCTGCATAAGGCGGGTATTACGGGTGTGCGTACGGTGTCGGGCGATGCCTGCGAGCTCAATGAGGTGCTTACGTCGTTTGATGCCATGCTTGGCGAGCCTGCCCTGTTCGACACGGTGTTTATCGATGCGCCGTGCTCTGGCACCGGCACCATGCGCCGTCATCCCGAGATACCGTGGCGTCTGACCGAAAACGACGTTACGACTGAGCTGCCCAAGCTACAGCTGACGATGCTCAAGGAAGCAGCCGCGCGCGTTGCTGCCGGCGGTGAGCTTATCTATGCCACCTGCTCGGTTTTTGATGAAGAGAACACGCAGGTCGTGGATGCCTTCCTGGCCTCTTCCGAGGGCGCCGGCTTTATCGTGGCACCGCTCTCTGAAGCCCAGATTCTGCAGCTCCCCGAGTACGACCACGCCAAGAGCCTCGTCACTCTCCGCCAAAACCCTCGAGGCCTCTTCCAAAGTGTCCCCGTAAACGCCGACTCCTACGACGGTCACTTCTGCGCCCGCCTGATCCACAAGTAACTACTAAGTTGCGGTGAAATAGGGATTGAATGGCGGCTTCTACCCGCCAAATAGTCCTTATTTCACCGCAACTCAGAAAGTCATGCGAGTGGAGATCGCAATTGCGGCAAAGAGTGGAAAAAGTAGCCCCGTCTCATGCTTGTTGTTATCAAAAGTGGGGCGGATTACGGGGCTAGATTGGTGATGCCCGACCACAGCAAAAATGGCCTAAATAAAACCGCAGGTAGATGGCTTGTTGAAATTTGTAAATTACCGGAACGGATAGAGGTTGTCAATTCAGCCCCGTAATCCGGCAGAGTTTTGAAATGTTACAAACCTAGCATCAGCCAGAAATCCGATCTAAAGAAAAGTTGCGGTGAAATAGTTCCTGTTTGGCCGTTAGATGGGCTGATTCAGGAACTATTTCACCGCAACTCATTAGGGAACCTGGGTGGCAGGACCGCTTGTCACTAGTGGCTATGCGGGCAGTTGGCGCAGCAGCCGTTGGTGGCGTTGGTGCTGGAACCACCGCTGCGCTGGTCGGTGTTGTAGAAGCCGCTGCCCTCAAACTTGATGCCGCTGGCCGAGAACGTCTTGGCCGCCGGAGCGCCGCAGCTGGGACACACGACCTCGGGGGTCTCGGACATGGGATGCTCAACCTCAAACACGTTGCCGCAGCTCGAGCACTTGTAATCGTAGCGCGCCATAATACTTCCTTTTCAGCACAAAGCGGGCAGATCGCTCTGCCCGCATAAATTCAAACAGCTGTAACTGTACCCTATATCGGGGGTTTTATCACGCTTCGCCCCAGAATCTATGGGTGTTGCGCAGGAGCTGTACAGTTTTGCCCTCGGCGGCTGCAACGTCAGCCTCATCGGCCTGCCAAGTCCAGTTACCCGTTGCGACACCTGGCACGTTCATGCGCGCATCGTCGCCCAGCCCCAGGATATCCTGCAGCGGCATCATCACCAGGGGGGCGTCGCTTGCCAG
Source organism: uncultured bacterium (assembly GCA_905215275.1). Taxonomy (GTDB): domain Bacteria; phylum Actinomycetota; class Coriobacteriia; order Coriobacteriales; family Coriobacteriaceae; genus Collinsella. Next base: position 4,542 of record CAJMPE010000144.1, read on the forward strand.
CGCGTCGCTCATCAGCTTGGCCGCCACCTCAACACCGCTCGGCTCGTCGCCGCCCGCAAAGGAGCGCGTGCACCAACCGGCGAGCGTCGACGTGTCGTGCGTCGAGGTGTACAGAATCTTGCCCGGCGTGGGATGCACGCCGCAGCGGACGTCGTAATCGCTAAACTCCAGCACGTCCATGCCGGGGAAGCCGCAGGTCGAAGCCATCGCGCGAACGCCGGGCGTCAGGTAGCCCAGGTCCTCGGCGATAAAGTTGAGCGGCCCCAGCTCGTCATAGGCAGTCTGGAACAGATCCTTGCCCGGACCTGCCAGCCAGCGGCCGTCGGCACAGGCCTTGCC
>CAJMPE010000145.1 GCA_905215275.1 uncultured bacterium
TAGATCTCGTGCAGGCGCACGGGGATGAGCTCGTTGATAAGCTCATCGTCAACCGAGACCTTCATCATGGCCGCCAGTACGATCGAGCCGACCCAGAGCGACAGAATCGTGTAGAACGGCGCCATGGCCGAACCGTAGTTGCGGATCGGATAGACCGGCTTGCGGTCGAGTGCGACAGGACCGGAAAGCGACACGGCGAGGCCCTCGGGGTCGCTGCCAATCATTGTCTTAATCATGGCCAGGTCACCCGAGATCAAAGCGCTATCAAGCTCATCCTTAAAGGCGCTGATCTTGTCCGACGCCTCGCCCAGCTGATCGGAAGCCTTGTTGACCAGCTTTGCAGCCTTGGAGAGACCCTTCGCGAGCGAACCAGAGGCGTCGGTCAGACCGCTCACGGCGCTATCCAAGTCACCCGAGATACCGTTCAGGGAATCCAGAACGCCCGAAATGGTCTTCTTGAGCTCCTTGGCCTTAACCGAGAACGTAGAATCGTAGTCGGACTTGGCACCCGAGATACCCGCCTTGGCATCGGCGATGGCCTGGTCGACCTCGGCACGCGAGTTGTTGACCTCCGCCATGCCGTCCGAAAGGGACTTTGCGGTCGCCGTCAGGTCCTTCGCATTGTTACGGTACTCCGCGGCAATTCTGCCCAGCGACGTCGCAGCGGACTTGAGGCCGTCTTTGAGCTTGTCATCACTCACCTGGTCGGCAAGGTTGCGGAGCCGATCGGCCATCGCATCGATATCGTCAGCACGCGTATTGAGCACCGCTGCGGCTTCGTTGAGCTGAGACACTGTAAGGTCAACATGCTGATTCGCGGCATCGAATGCCTTCGCAAGCTCGGCGGACACGTTGTCGAACGAGCCCGCGCTTCCGTCAATCGCCGCGTCAACGGCGTCGGTGGCGGCCTTGAGCGCTTCCTTGGAATCATTGATGCCGCTCTTGGCATGCTCCATCAGCTGCTTCGTCGACTCATCGACGGTGCCCGTCTGCTTGAGCATGCCGCCCGCCGATGTCAGTGAATCGGACGTAGAGCTCAAAATGCCCGCGAGCGACGTCGCACTCGCCTGAACGTCCTGCAGGTCCTCGACCGAATCGCCCAGCGTAGAGGACAGATTGGCGATAAAGTTGCTCACCTGGTCGGTGCTCATATAGTCGAGCAGGCTGGACACGGTCTTAAGGCCGATGGTCGTGATGGTCTTGGTAAAGGTCTCGTTGACCTGACTCTGGACGGCGCTCGAGCCCTTTTCAGTCACGATCTGCGCGATGGCGTTGGCCTTCTGGTTCTCATAGAACTCGATATCGGCGTGCTTCACCTCAGTCGAGAAAAGCGTCATCATGTCGGCGCTAAACGTTTTAGGGATAACGACGGCAGCGTAGTATGCGCCCGACTTAACGCCCTCAATAGCCTTATCGCGGTCGTTGAGGACGACCCAGTCGAAGTTCTCGTTGCCGCGCAGGGTGGCGGTTACGTTTTCGCCCACGTTGACCTCGACGGGAATCAGATCGCTCTCGTAGCCCTCGTCAGTGTTGACCACTGCAATTTTAAGGTTGCCGGTATTGCCGTAGGGATCCCAGCTTCCGGCGATGTTAAACCACGCGTACAGGCATGGCACGATGATCAGGCCCATCACGACGACCATACCGATCACGGAGCGAGACACGTTTTGGACATCGCGCTTAAACAGGTGCAGGATGTTTTTCATTTATGCCTCACCTCCTTTAGAGTGCTTGCCAAGCGGGGTGGTGTCCCCGTCGTTTCCGTTTACGTTGTCAGCGCCATCGGCATCTTGAGCCTTACGATGCGCACCGATATGCGGCAAACGGCTCGTGGGCTGCTCGCTGTCCTTGGTGCCCCGCTCGCTGGCGTTGAGACCAAACATGCGACGGGCGGCAGGGATGGCAGCCGTGTGCTCGCGCATCTCGCGGCGAAGGTCCTCGTCCGAAAGCGCCGAGATACGCATCTGGGTATTGAGGCTCGCACGGATGTACTCGACGTTGATGAGCCAGCCACAGATGGCAATAACCGAAATAATCCAGATAACGAGCAGGATAATCTTGCCGTTATTGTCGATATCGAGCACCGTCGAGAGCACAAAGAGCAGGACCTGGACGCCCACCACGGCGGCAAAACCGCCCTTGATGTAGTACGGGTAGCGATGCTCAAACGCCACAGCATGATCGAGCAGCTCGCGACGGTACGAATCCGAATCGAGCATGACGCGCATGGCCGTGCGCAGCGAATAGCGCTGGCGCGGCAGGTCGTTGGACTCGCAGATCATGAGGCCCGTCGTGGAAAGCTGCTTATCAAAGAGCAGATTGAGGTTGAGCAGCAACGGGCGCAGCTGCAGACCGATAAAGAGCGCCACGATCAGGAACACGCCCAGGATGCACAGGTTGAACAGGTAGTTGAACGAGTACATGCCGCCGACGGTCTCGCGCAGCAGGTTGATGCCATAGGTGAAGGGCAGCAGCGGATGCAGCCATTGGAAGAAGCCGGGCATCATCTCGATGGGATACATGCCCGACGAACCGGGGATCTGCACAATGACGAGAATGACGCCAATGGCTTTGCCGATATGCTTAAAGGTAGTGGACAGCGCATAGATGATGTTGACGTAGGTGAACGAGATAGCGATGCCGCCCAGCACGAACAGCAGCGGGTTGACGCACTGCACGCCAATCACCAAATCGCCCACCGTAACGATGATGGCCTGGAACGCACCCAGGATCACCATCAGCAGCCAGCGGCCAAAGTAGCCCTGACGCGCCGTAAAGCTACCGATGCCCTCGCGGTCGACCTCAAGTTTGTAGATAGCGATGAGCACATAGCCGCCCACCCACAGCGCCAGATTGGTGTAGAAGGGCGCGATGCCCGAGCCAAAGCTCTTGACCGGATAGATTGACTTGGACGTCAGCTCAACCGGAGATGCCATGAAATCTGCCACGTCATCGACGTCGACGTCCATGAGGTCGGCCAACTCGCCCATAGACTCAGAGGTCTGTAGCGCCGCAATGTCATTGGCGGCGGTCGCGAGCTTGTCCTGAACCTTGGCAAGGGAGGCGTCGGTTTGGGACAGCGTGGTCTTTGCCTGCTTGAGCGTGGCGTCGAGCTGCGCCAGCGTGCCGCGCGCGCTCGCTATCGTGGGGGTCATACCCGATACAATGCCGGTCAAATCGCCCGAAACGGCGGCAAAGAAGTCAAGCGCGCTCGAAGCCTTCGGCAGTGCGTTCTGCCCCAGATCGGTCTGAGCCTGACCGAGGTTGGCCGTACCGGTCTGAATTGCCGCGTTGAGTGCGTTGCTCGCGTTCGAGATTGCCGTAGCGTCGTTTGCCATGGCGCTCGACTGTGCAGAAAGGCCATCCTTGATGCTCTGCAGCTTCTGGTTTTGCTCGCGAAGCGAATTGATGGTCGATGCGATGAGCGCGTCGGCGTCCTCCGACCCCGTCGACGTATCGTTAGCGAGAATCTGCAGGCGCTCGATGACAGCGCTGTTGTGGTCAATCGTCGCCTGCAGGGATTCGAGCGAGTTGTCGATACGAGTGGTCGTGGACGTAACCGTACCGGTGAGTTTGCCAATCGCGGCGTTCGCAGAAGCCGATGTCTTACTCAGCACGATGCTGCCCTCCGAAAGTGCCTTGGAGAGCGAGGTGATGGACTTGCCAGCCGTGGTGCGAGCTTCGCCCAGCAGATCATTACCCTGAGCGATTGCCTGCGTTAGCGAAGGCGCCTGCCCCTGCAGACCCGCCAGCGCGGCATCGGCCGAAGCAATCGAACTGCTTGTCTTGTCGATGGCGGTGTTCATGTCGCCGATGGAATCACGTACTTCGCCCAGGGTATCAGACGCCTCGGACACCGAGCCCGCCAGCGAATCCTTGGTCTGGGTTGCCTTGTCTTTAAGGTCGATGCCAGCATCTTTGGCAATGCCAGCGACGGTCTCGCCCACCGTGGAGACAAACTCCGAGTTGATCTGCTCCTCGATGGTGTTGGCACCGGTATCGGTGACCTTGGGCGCAATGGCGCTCTTTTTCTCGTTGACGTAATAGGTGAGCTTCGGCTGATGGTAGTTGCCGTCGAGCATCGAGACGAGATTGTCGGAGAAGTTCCTGGGAATCACGATGGCAGCATAGTATTCGCCACTTTCGACGCCCTCTTTGGCATCTGCCGCCGAGTCGACGAAGGTCCAGCCAAGCTGGTCGTTCTCCTTGAGCTGGTCGACCACCTTATCGCCTGCGTTGAGCTCGCCCACCAGGTCGTTCTGGGTGCCCTGATCGTTGTTGGCGATGGCGATTTTAATGCCCTGGGTATTTCCGTACGGATCCCAGTTGGCAACGATGTTGTACCAGGCATACAGCGAGGGAATGACGCACACGCCCAGGGTAACCACCAGGGCGACGGGGTTCATAAGCAGTCGCTTAATGTCGCGCTTAAATATCGCAAAGGAGACCTTTGCGTTGGATAGTTTGCTGCCGAGACTCACGCTTGGACCATCCATCCTGTCGTTGAATCGAATCGTACTATCGACAACCATTGTACGTAAGCGCTTTAGTGCCTCGCGGCACAATGGTGCTGAGTTTTGCGGGTAGCAATATACTACGAAGATGAGTTAGCGTACAGATGTACAGTATCTTAAATTCCCGCAGCTCCCAAAACCACAACCCGCACAAACTAGCAATCCGACTAGTCGTTGGGGACGTTCTTAACCGACTAGTCAAACAAGAACGTCCCCAACGACTAGTCATTTAAGAACGTCCCCAACGACCACCCCAATGACTACTTAGGACCACGAAAGCGTCGTAGGTTGAGC
>CAJMPE010000146.1 GCA_905215275.1 uncultured bacterium
CGTCGCCGCCATTCCCGAGGGCTTGGTCGCCGTCGTGACCATCGTCCTTTCGCTCGGCGTGACCAAGATGGCCAAGCGTCAGGCAATCATCCGTAAGCTTTCTGCTGTCGAGACGCTCGGCTGCACGCAGACCATCTGCTCGGACAAGACCGGCACGCTTACCCAGAACAAGATGACCGTCGTCAAGCACGAGCTCGCTGCGCCCAAGGAAAAGTTCTTGGCCGGCATGGCGCTGTGCTCCGATGCCCAGTGGGACGAGGAGCTGGGCGAGGCCGTGGGCGAGCCGACCGAGTGCGCGCTCGTCAACGATGCCGGCAAGGCTGGTCTCACTGGCCTGACTGCCGAGCACCCGCGCGTGGGCGAGGCCCCGTTCGACTCGGGCCGCAAGATGATGTCCGTGGTCGTCGAGACCCTGGACGGCGAGTACGAGCAGTACACCAAGGGCGCGCCCGACGTGGTAATCGGCCTGTGCACCCACATCTACGAGGGCGATAGGGTCGTCCCCCTGACTGAGGAGCGCCGTGCCGAGCTCGTGGCCGCCAACAAGGCCATGGCCGACGAGGCCCTGCGCGTGCTGGCGCTGGCAAGCCGCACCTACACCGAGGTTCCGGCAGACTGCAGCCCCGCTGCGCTCGAGCACGACCTGGTCTTCTGCGGCCTGTCCGGCATGATTGACCCTGTCCGCCCCGAGGTCGCCGACGCCATCCGCGAGGCCCATGATGCCGGTATTCGCACCGTCATGATCACGGGCGACCATATCGACACCGCCGTGGCCATTGCCAAGCAGCTGGGAATCGTCACCGATCGCAGCCATGCCATCACCGGTGCCGATCTCGATCGCATGAGCGACGAGGAGCTCGACGCGCACATCGAGGACTACGGCGTGTACGCTCGCGTCCAGCCCGAGCACAAGACCCGCATCGTCGAGGCCTGGAAGTCGCGCGACCAGATCGTGGCCATGACGGGCGACGGCGTCAACGATGCCCCGTCCATCAAGCGCGCCGACATCGGCGTTGGCATGGGCATCACCGGTACCGACGTCACCAAGAACGTCGCCGACATGGTGCTTGCCGACGACAACTTCGCCACCATCATCGGCGCCTGCGAAGAGGGTCGCCGCATCTACGACAACATCCGTAAGGTCATCCAGTTCCTGCTTTCGGCTAACCTTGCCGAGGTGTTCTCGGTGTTTATCGCCACGCTCATCGGCTTCACCATCTTCCAGCCGGTGCAGCTGCTGTGGGTGAACCTGGTCACCGACTGCTTCCCCGCGCTCGCGCTGGGCATGGAGGATGCCGAGGGCGACATCATGAAGCGCAAGCCGCGCAACGCCAAGGATGGTGTCTTTGCCGGCAATATGGGCCTGGACTGCGTGGTCCAGGGCTTGATCATCACTGTGCTGGTGCTGGCGAGCTTCTTTGTGGGCGTGTACTTTGACATGGGCTACATCCACATCGCCGATATGATCGCCGGCAATGCCGACGAGGAAGGCGTGATGATGGCTTTCATCACGCTCAACATGGTCGAGATTTTCCACTGCTTCAATATGCGCAGCCGTCGTGCGTCGCTGTTTAGCATGAAGAAGCAGAACAAGTGGCTGTGGGCCTCTGCCGCGCTGGCGCTGGTGCTGACGGTGATCGTAACCGTGCAGCCGACGCTTGCCGAGATGTTCTTTGGCCCCGTGACGCTTGAGCTCAAGGGCGTTATCGCCGCGCTGGGCCTTGCCTTCCTGATCATCCCGCTGATGGAGATCTACAAGGCGATCATGCGCGCAGTGGAGAAGGAGTAGGTCGAAAGGCTATCCTTCCCGCCAGCCCGACCGCCTGCGGGGTTTCTTCTTCGCTGGTCCTCGCGCTTCGCGCTGCGGGATCGCTCAGAAGAAACCCCTCCCGGCGGTCGGGCCTTCGGATGGCCTCTCGGGACCATTGGCTGAGGGAAAGTGTGTGAGTCGGTCGAGCAGTTGCTCGACCGACTCTTTTTTATGGGTAAAATACCTGCTCAGTTGTGTGGTTTGGTGCTGGGAGGCGCTTGTGGGCAAGGCTAAGGCTAAGGCGAAGAAAAAGACGACGGGGGCGCGGGCTAAGCGTGACCGTCGTCGGAAGATTGCGACCGAAGCCCCTGCGTCTGCTGAGGAGCTGCTGGCAAGCGTGCCGGGGCTTGATGCGCTGCAGGATGTTCCGGCGTTCGATGACCTGCCGGTCGATGCGGCTCAGCAGGCTGCATTTGACGACTTTTGTGCACAGGCCGAGGAGCCCGAGCAGATGCAGCTCGGTGCCGTGGTGCGCCTGGACCGCGGGTTTCCGCTGGTGGCGACTGCCGATGACACGTTTCGTGCCGAGCATGCCGTAGGGTTTGCCAAGTCGCGTGGCGAGGACGAGGTCTTGCTGCCCGCTGCGGGCGACCGCGTGGCGGTTCGCCGTGCTCCCGGGCACGACATGGGCGTCATCGAGTGCGTACTACCGCGCCGTACGAGCTTTGAGCGTTGGCGTGGCCGTGCCCGCGGTGAGCGCCAGGTGCTCTGCTCCAACGTTGACAGCGTGCTGATCGTGCAGGCGCTCGGCGCCGGCGAGGTGCTGCTCGATCGCGTGGCGCGCTCACTGGTGTTGGCGCTCGATTGCGATGCCGAGCCGGTGGTGGTGCTCACCAAGGCCGACCGCTGCGAGGCCGATGAGCTCGAGCGCGATCTGGACCGCGTGCGCCGTCTGGTGGGTTCGGACGTGCGCGTGATCGTGACATCTTCTGCCGAGGGCCTCGGCCTGGACGAGGTTCGCGCCTGCGTGCCGGCTGGGAGCTGTGCCATGATCTTGGGCGAGTCGGGCGCCGGCAAGTCGACGCTGCTCAATGCGCTGCTGGGTCACGATGCGCTAGCCACTGGCGGCGTGCGCGAGCGTGATGACCAGGGTCGCCACACCACGGTTGCGCGCGTGATGGTGACGCTGCCGGGCGACGCCGGCGTGATCGCCGATGCCCCGGGCCTGCGCAGCCTGCCGCTCGTGGGCCATGAGCGGGGTCTGGCGCGCGCCTTCCCCGAGATCGTCGAGGCGTCGCGCGCGTGCCGGTTTGGCGATTGCACGCACACTCACGAGCCGGGTTGCGCCGTTCGCGAGGCCGAAGATGCCGGACAGATCGACAGCCTGCGCCTGGAGACGTTCCAAAACCTGGCGTCATCCATGCGCGTGAGTGCCCAAATGCTCGACCCCGATGTCCATCTGTAATTGAGTTTTCCTATGACAGCCGTCTCCTAACTGCTTGGGAGGCGGCTTTTTTGCTGCCAAAGCGCCTCGAAATATGCGTTTTGCCGACGTTCTGACCAAAACCATGCCACGAGCTTGACGGGCTGGTCAGCTTTTGGTCAGCAATTGGTTTGACACGTAAAACCAAGATTGCGATTGCGTCGCTTTGTGCCCTGGTCGCCCAGACAATGGTGGTACGGGCATTTGCCCGGTGCTACCTTGAGAGGAGCGGCCGTGAACAAGAGCAAGCGCATCGCCATCAGTCTGGTCGCGGGTGTGCTTGCCGCGGCGCTCTGCATGGTCTACGGCTCGTCGATCCGCTCGCAAGCCGAGCAGGCCCAGGCCGAGACTTTGGCAAAATACGGCGGCGACCGCGTTGAGGTGTGCGTCGCGGCGCGCGATATCGATGTGGGTGAGACCCTCGACGAGACTAATGTCATAACTCAGGAATGGCTGGCGAGCCTGTTGCCGCGTGATGCGGCGACCGAGCTGCGTCAGGTGCGCGGCGACGTGACGACCTCGCGCATTCCCAAAAACGCCGTGATTTGCAATGTCTACACCAAGGCCGAGAGCCACAAGCTCGAGGTGCCTAAAGGCAAGGTTGCCGTTTCGGTGGCGGTCGATGCTGAGCACTCGGTCGGCGGCGCCACGGGCGTGGGCAGCTATGTGGACGTGTACGTGCAAAAAGATGGCGTGACCGATCGTTTGTGCGGAGCGTACGTGATCGATACCAGCGAAGATGCCGGCGCCACGCGTGAAGGCAAGATCGAGTGGGTGACGCTGGCGGCAGACCCCGAAGATGTCAAGGAATTGCTGGGAGCCTCGGGAAAGGGAACGGTCAGCTTGACGATTCCCGCCACGGCGCGCGGCAAAAAGAGCGGAGGCGACGAGTGATGAAGGCGATCTGGCTTGCGTGCTGCGCGTGCGGCGATTACGGGCTGCTACAGCAGGAAGTCGAGGGTCGCGATGTGGGCGCGCAGGTGCTTCGCGTGGGCGACCTGGACGGGCTGGTATCCATGGCGCGGGCGTTTCCGTCGCGCCGCGGTGCCGCCATCATCGCGGCGTCTCTGTTCGATACCGAAGACGTGAGGAAGACCGTTGCGCGCCTGACGGCCGAGGGCCGTGTGAGTCGCGTCGTCGTGTTGATCGAGACACTCGACCCGTCGGATATCGAAGGACTGTTTCGCGCGGGGGCGACCGAGGTCATCGCTGCGCACAGTTTGTGCGGCAACGGGCGTGCGGGTGAGGGAACGGTTGATTCCGATCGACGCAGGACGATTGAGCCCGATGCTTTTGTTGATAGGGAACCCGGGGCGCCTCGCGCTACAAGAGGCCCGCGTGTTGATGAATATGGAAAAGCGGAAGCCGAGCATGGTCGGCGCCCCCGGGACCCCCTTGCATACGATGACGCTGGAGGGCCGGTACCGTATGGCGATGACGTTCTGGCTGAAGATATGGGATACGTGCACGGCGTAAATCTGGCCGATGAGCTCGATGAGGTCGAGGGTTTTGCCGGGGCTGGCGAGCCGTGTGCCGCTGCGTCTTTGGCTTCGGAACCGCAGCCCAGGCAGCCT
>CAJMPE010000147.1 GCA_905215275.1 uncultured bacterium
ATCAGACAAGCCCACAGCGCATAGTCCACGTATTTGGACAGGATGCGTCCGCGCGAATAGCCGAGCGCCTTATACAGGCCGATGAGCGTGCGCTCCTCCTCGACCATACGCGTGGCGGTGGTAAGGCTGATGAGCACGGCGACGATAAAGAAGATGAACGGGAACACCGTGGCGATGGCTTCAATTGACGAGCTATCGCTCTCCACGCTCGAGTAGCTTGCGATATTGCCGCGGTCCTGGATGTACCAGGTGCATTCTCCCAGATCGGAAAGCTCGGCGCGGGCGTCGGCAAACTGTTGGTCGGCGGCGGCACGGCGCTGGTCCAGGTCGGCTTGCGCCTGCGCACGCTCGTCGCTGCCCTCGGCCATGAGATTGATGTTGTCCTGCTCGATCCCAAAGAGCATGGCGGCCTGACGCTCGGCCGCATCCAAGCTTGTCGGCGTGTCGACCGTCAGCTCCTGAGCGCGCGCCTTCTCACGCTCCTCGCGGATCTTCTCTATATTGCCCTTGACCTCATTGATCTTTGCCGCGTAGGCATCCGAATATGAGTTGAGATCCTTGGCTCCCTCGACGACCACGTGGACCGCGGAGTAGGAAGAAGATGTCGCGGCGTCCTCGCTCACATAGAACTTATAGTCCGCCGCCGAGGCGGCACGGAAGGCGTTGACCGTCGAGTCGGAGCTCACATCAGTGGGATCGAGAACCTCGGCCGTGATGGTGTAATCGCCATCGGCAAACTGGTCCTTAGCGCTTTGGTTCGACGAGCTCGCGTCATTGGCGGCAAAGCTCACGGTATCGCCGAGCTTTTTGCCCGAAGCCTTCAGGAACTTCGATGTCACCGCAACCTCATCGGCGCTCTCGGGCAAATCGCCGTTCACGAGCACCGGCTGATCGATGTTCTCCTTGGAGAGACTTTGCACGACCACGCGCTCGCGCGTTGTGCCCACGGCGGTGTAGGCGGTCTCGGTGTAAATGCCCTCGGCCGTCTCGACGCCATCGACCTCTTGGATAGCCGCAAGATCGTCGCGCGTAAGGCCATAGGTCGACTGCACGTTAACGTCATAGACATTTTGCTGGTCGAAGTAGGCATCAACCGAATCACACAGGTCCTCGCAACCCGCCTTAAGGCCGCACATCACGCTCACGCCAAGCGCGGTGATGACCACGATTGACAAAAAGCGCTTAAGACTGCCTCGGATTGTGCGGTAGATGCCACGGCGAAAAACCGTCGGCACCATATCGTTTGAGCTTTGGGCAGTGCGGTAGGTCGTAAAATCCTGCTCGCGCTCCGTGTTCTGCGCGTCGCGGCGTTGGCTGTTTTGGCGGTCCTGATCCATGGGCGCTACCACTCGATCGTCTCGATAGGCACGGGATTTTGCTGGACCGTCTCGCTCTCCACGCGGCCGCTCTTAAAGCGAATCAGGCGATCGGCCATGGGCGCGAGCGCGGAGTTGTGCGTGATGATGATGACCGTAATGCCCTGCTTGCGGCAGGTATCCTGCAGCAGCTGCAAGATCTGCTTGCCGGTTTTATAGTCGAGCGCGCCCGTGGGCTCGTCGCACAGAAGCAGCTTGGGGTTCTTTGCCAGTGCGCGGGCGATGGACACGCGCTGCTGCTCGCCGCCCGAAAGCTGTGCCGGAAAGTTGCTCAGGCGCTCGCCCAGGCCAACCTGGCGAAGCGTTTGTTCGGCATCGAGCGAATCGGGGCAAATCTGAGCTGCGAGCTCAACGTTTTCGAGGGCCGTCAGGTTGGGGACCAGATTGTAGAACTGGAAGACAAAGCCGACGTCGGCGCGGCGGTATTCCACGAGCTGCGCCTCGTTAGCGGAGCTCACGTCGCGCCCGTCCACCGTCACGGTGCCGGAAGTTGCCGTGTCCATGCCGCCCAAGATGTTGAGCGCCGTCGTTTTACCGGCGCCTGAAGCACCCAAAATGATGGCGAGCTCGCCGCGCTCGACCGTAAAACTCGCGCCGTCGAGTGCGTGAATGCGGGCGTCGCCCTCGCCGTATGCCTTGATGACGTCTTTGAATTCGATATAGGCCATCGATTAATTCCCATCTGGTCGGATAACTCTTTAGTATTACCCATTTCGCACCGACCAAAAAGGGACAGGTTCATTTTGGCAGGTTTTATATGGAGAAACGGCAGCTATAGATGAGGCGCCGGGGAGGCAGAGAAATCATCGATTGGGTCAGGCCGACCGCCAAACACAACGCACGCATCTCTATCTGTCAGCAAAATCATTCGAACAGCTGTTCGTTTCTATGATATGATTCCGTTATCTAAGCAGGCCAATACGCAGAAAGGCGGCCAACATGGCGTTCGACTTTAAGAAGGAATGCAAGGAGCTCTACAAACCTGCAAGCAAGCCGAGCATCGTAACTGTCCCGCCTATGAGCTACGTTGCCGTTCGCGGAAAGGGCGACCCAAATACCGAAGGTGGCGAGTATCAAAACGCCCTGCCGCTGCTTTACGGCATCGCCTATACCGTCAAGATGTCGAAGAAAGGCTCAAGGAGTATCGAGGGCTATTTCGACTTTGTGGTACCGCCGCTCGAGGGCTTCTGGTGGCAAGACTCCCCGAGCGGCGACATCGATTATGTACGCAAGGACGATTTCAACTTTATCTCGTGCATCCGCCTGCCCGATTTCGTCACTCAGGATGACTTTGACTGGGCGGTCGCGGAAGCCACGGCCAAAAAGAAACTGGACTTTTCTGCCGTCGAGCTGCTTAAAGTTGACGAGGGCCTCTGCGTTCAATGCATGCACACCGGGCCCTACGACAACGAACCGGCGACCGTAGGCGCTATGAATGAATACACGACCGAGCAGGGCTATGTCCCCGACTTCTCAGACACCCGTTTCCATCACGAAATCTATCTCTCCGATCCACGCAAATGTGCACCGGAGAAACTTAAGACTGTGGTTCGTCATCCTATCAAGCGCGCTGAATAGCGTGGAGCGTCATCTCACGCGCTAGGTTTTAAGCCGGCCAACCAGCCGCCTCCTAGGCCGTCCGGTAATTATCTTGACGCGGCCCGTCGCATCTTATAAGTTTGTTTTGCTAAAGCTGGAAAGCCTCTCAACGATGCGCAACTCCAGCTCTTTTTCTATCAAGAGGCTTAAATGAAATACCGGAAGTCGCGGATATCCATCAACGAATAAATAGCACTATTGACAGAATACAGGGGTCTTAAGTGCTCTGATCAAAGCGAACTCGAGCGAGCTTTGGTCGAAGTCGGCCACTACAGACTGTCGGCCTACTGTTTTCCCTACAAAACCAAATGCAAGTCCGGGATTACCATCTTTCGCGAAGGCACAACATTCGAAACCATCATCTACACGTATGAATTTGACCGAGCCCTCCGGCAGTTAATGTTTGATGCGGTCGGCAGAATTGAGATCTACCTCAAAAGCAGAATTGCCTATCTTGCCTCTGAGGAACGCGGGCCTTTCTGTTACCCAGATGTCGCCATAACGAGGCTCAACTCGGCATGTCCATCGCGCTTTGCGCCGCGCTGGGCTACGCAGCCGTCTTTGGCAGCGCCACCAATACGCTGCTCGCACCCATCCTGATTGGCTGCGAAGTCTTCGGTTTCGGTAATCTGCCGGCATTCTTCATCGTCTGCGTCGCGGCTTACCTGTTCAACATGGATAAGTCGATCTATGCCCTGCAGAAGCGGGCGTAGAAAGATGTCCAAGCAAGTGGTCTCAACCGGAAACGGCATCCCACTCTAAGGCTGTATTCCGGGACACGGTTTCCGTTTGGGACGCCATTCGGAAAGCGCATCCCGTTCTTTCACGGCGTCTTGGCTATGCAAAGTGCTCGAACGTTATTCCTCGTACGCGCCCTCGAGCCGAAGCAGCCACTCCTTGCGGTCAAGCCCGCCGGCATATCCGTTGAGCGAACCATCGGCGGCAACCACGCGATGGCACGGCACGATAATCGAAATGGGATTGCGTGCAACCGCAGCCCCCACGGCACGCGGGGACACAACGGGAGCCTCGTTTCCCGGCACACGATGTCGAGCCGCAACTCGCTGGGCTATCTCACCGTACGTAGCGACCTCGCCACGCGGGATAGAAAGCAGCTCAAACCAAACCTCGCGCTGAAACGCCGTGCCAATCATATGCAACGGCGGCGTAAACCGAGGCTCCTGCCCCGCAAAATAAGCATTCAGCCAAGCCCAAGAACGCTCAAGCACCGAAGAAGCCGCACCATTTGCCGGATCCACCGAAGACATACCGCCGGCGCCAGAAACCGCATCGGCACCTTCAACGTGCTCCGCATCTTCTTTGAGCAGCGTAGAGCCAAAGTGCTCCTGTCCCTCAAACCAAAGCCCCGTCAGACCGCGGCCATCAGCGGCAAGCAAGATTTCGCCCAAAGGCGAAGCAAACGTCGTCGTGACCACCAGCGGCTCCTTTCAAAACTCCGCAACATAATACCGCGAATTGTGCAGACAACCTCAATCGACCCCAAAGTCACCTCAGGCAGCAGGCGCGAAGCGCCGCAGCTGCCGGCCGCGCCCCACAGTCCCCAAAGGCGGCAGGCGCAAAGCGCCGAGGCCGCCACCGGGACCAGGGCCCGCGACAACCACGCGCCCCCACATCAGCCCAGCGGCCCCAACCAACAACGGCCCCATCGCAGGTCGCTTGCAGCAGCGTCACCGAAGGCGGGGGCCGGGCTTAGCTTTCAGAACCCTCCGCAGACCAGTGTGGCGCCTTGTCCTGCTCCTTCGGAGCCGCGGACAAGGCGCCACACATGGTCGAGGACGTTCTGAAAACTAAG
>CAJMPE010000148.1 GCA_905215275.1 uncultured bacterium
CCTGGTGTCGCTGAATATGCGTGCCCGGACGAGCCGACGGCTTTGTCGAGCTGCAGACATGTACAACGTTCAGATGCCGCCACGAGACCTCGAGCCCCAGCAGGCAAGCTGCCGAAAACGAGCAGAACGTCCAATCGGGGTGGATGATCGCAAGGGCGCGAATAATCTCGCAATGACGCTGCGCCCGGTCGAGTTCATTCCAGCGCATTTTGCGCGCGAACAGTCCCTGCATGGGCGAGACGACCGTGCTGCCGGTGCGCCGAAGGAGCGCTTTTCGGATCGCCGTGCTCGGGGGAATCAGACAGCGCCCCTCTTGTTCGGCTTGGGTTAGCAGCTGATCGATGAGTTGGTCATTGCGATGGGTCATGAGCTACCGCCTCCTTTTTGGTGGCAAAAACGTATCGGCCGGAACTTGCCGCTCAACTGACCAAAAGCTGACCAAAATCTAACCATGCAGGTAGATGGCCTGCTTTTGGCGACGTATTTCTTGTTTGAATCGGTGGGCGGTAATCGGCGCCCGTGAACGGTAGCTAGTTATGAAGCCTTGGTAAGTTTCGGGACGTGTACTTTTTTGAAAAAGAGCATTCTATCTGCTGTTTTGTGGTTCTGGATCGCATATTTGAAGGCATGCGATAAGGGCTGCGGATCGTCATCTTGTATCTGCGAAAACTGCGTCCTGGAATTGCCGCTCGGAATGGGATGCATTTTCCGGAACAGCCCTCAACCGGAAACTGCGTCCCAGATTTCGGCCCCAGAGTGGGATGCCGTTTCCGATTGGGACCTCTGGCGGAAGCAGTGTCCCAGATTATGGCTCCAAACCGGGATGAACTTTCCCAACGAGGCTGCATGCGGAAACTACCTCCCAGAATCCCCGCTCAGAATGGGATGCGCTTTCCGGTAGAGGCCTCAAATGGAACATGCGTCCCAGGATCCGCAACGGCACCGCCGCGCAACTTTGTGTCCGCACGGGCGCCTATGTTTACTGGAACGTAGTCATTCGTGGAAAGGACGGATGCCATGGCAACGGATAAGACCGGTTATGTGAGCGTTGGTGCCCAGATCGAGGATAAGGTCATGCCCGATTGCGTGATCTTTAGCATTGGCTTTGGCGGCCGCTTTGATACCAAAGAGGCGTGCCTGAACGATTACAACGCCGATCGCGCCAAGGTCGCCGCTGCGCTGGCGCCCTTTGGTCTGGATGACGAGTTAACGTGTCGCCGGTACACCTGCTATGCGCAGACGACGCGCAAAAGGGCAATCATCGTGGGCTACGACTACTATGCGTACGGCACGGTTGCCGCGCCTGTCGATTCTATTGACTGTGCGGCTGTGTGGACGTCGCTCAACACCTGCGGATCGCATGCCGACATGAACATTCGATTTGAACTTGCGGATGAGCGCGCGGCGGAGGACGTCCTGATTGCCCGCGCTGTCGAGCGCGCTCGCGGTAATGCACAGGCGCTTGCTACGGCGGCGGGGACTAAGCTGGGCGGCATCAAGCATATCTCGTATAACAGCCGGCCGGGGGATTATGGTGGGGTGTACTGCGCTGCCATGGGCGCTCCCGATGGGACATCCGGAGGCCTTGGGGAAACGGTGCTGGATCCGGAACCCATCGAGGTCGAGTGCTCCGTGGACGTGGAGTGGTGGCTGGAATAGTGGACGAGTCGGGCGAGCGCCGTGCTTCCGTTACCGAAAATCCATTTGGTAAACCTGGCAGCCGTGGGTAGAATAAGGTCGACGGCAGCCCAAGGGTGATAGCTGGGCAGCGCCGTTACTTCGATTAAGGGGTCAATGCCTTAGTGGCGTCGACCCCTCTTTTTCTGCTTCGTACGCTGCTTGAGTGCCTCGGTAAGCCCGATAAGCGCCGTGAGGAGCGAGACCAGAGCGGCCAGGAGCTTCACGAAATCAATCAGATCGGTCATTTCATGTCCGCGCGGGCGCCTATCCTTACGGCAATATAGCCGCCTATGTAGCTATGTAGCAGGCGGCAGGCGACGGAGAAAGGCCCTAACCGTGTCAGCTGAAAAGACGCCGGGTATCTCGGCTATCGATACGACGAACTTTGCGCGCCAGATTGTGCTGGACTTTGAGTTTGCGCCGGTGCCAAAGCAGCGCCAGCGCCGTGGACTGCGCAATGAGATTATCGAGGTCGGCGCGGTCAAGCTCGATTACCACGGCAACGTTATGGGCGAGTTCTCGCAGTTTGTGCAGACGGAATTTACCGAAGGCGTTGCGTTTCCCGTCCGCGAGCTTACGGGGATATCGGCCGTGGACACCGCGATGGCTGATCCTCTCTACATGGTGATCAAAAGGCTTAGCGATTGGATTGGTCGCTACTCCGCCCAAATAGTTTGCTGGAGCGGGACGGATCGTCGACAGCTTTTGACCGAGTGTCAGGCAAAGCACATCGACCTTTCCGCATTTCCTACGGACTGGGCCGACCTGCAGGCGTTTTACACCTCGATTATGGACGTGGGCAGCCACGGGTGCGTCTCTTTGAGTGACGCGGCGACGTGGTTCGGCATCGAGTTCGACGAGTCGACGGGCCACGCCCATAGTGCCCTGGCCGATGCGCGCGTGACCGCCAAGCTGCTCAAGCAGATGATGGAGGGGGACTATCACGTGAGTCCGCACGCCCAGGAGATCCGCCAACGATGGGGGATGGGCGACCGAGCCCAGACGCGCCTTTCCGGCAAGTGTCCCGAGCTGGGCGACCTGCTGCTGAGGCTGAAGGCGGAGGGGAGATAGACCTTTTGAGAACGCCATTCGGTTTGGCATGGCGGGGCTGTAAGCGCGACTTCGCCCTGCTGTTTGAATCGAAGCGTCAACCAGTATGACGGGCTGTCTGATCTGTCTGCCTACGCCATCGCGATCCCGCGCGCCGCACTCAGTAGCTCATACTCCCTTTGATTCCACTGATGCAGCTCAGCGGCATCGACGGCATCGCGACACAGATCCAAGAACACCTCGGCGCCCTCGCAGAAGCACTCGCGGGCAAAGGCGCCGGATCCGTCCGCAACGCACACGCCGTCGGCGAAGAGCATCCATCTGGACGGCTCACGAGGGTCATCTCCGAGCAGCTTGATCTGCAGTACGTGCGGGTCGCCGGCGGTGTAGAGCTCTTCCTCGAGCACCTGCACCGTAAAGCGCATCTGGTGGGAGAGGCTGCTCTTGACCATGGCCGCGGCATAGCCGTTCGGCTTGTCCAGAAGATGCATGTGATTCGGCTTGACGACCAGATTGTGGAAGTTGCGCTCGCTGCGCACGGAGAAATTGTCCATACGGACTCCTTTCATCGATGTTGGCAGGGCCACCGTGCCTCTTGGCCGGTTGGCGTCGGGATCGTGGAGCCAACTCTCTACCCCGACTCTGGATAAAACGTGCCCACTCCTTGTGGGCAAGATGGAGTCTATCAGCGCACGCGGACAATAATCAACCCCGTGCAGCAATGAGCGCACGGGGGTTGATTTGGTCTACGGCCCTCAATTATTGGCATTTGTTATTCGTCGTCTCTGTCGTTGGGGTCGCCCTTGAGGGTGTTGATGTCCAGGTACTGGTTGTCGTCCTCTGCTTTCTGCGTTGCCGATTCGGATGCGGTTGGGCCGCGGAATAGCTGGAACCCCTCAAACGCGATCACGCCGAGCAGGGCGATGATGATGGCGATAAAGACAACCTTTGCCGCCTGCGAAAACTCCGAAAAGCGCGGCGGTTTTTCTTCGGTGTGGTAATCGGCAGCGCGCTTGTCGTCGGTGCCGTGGGTATACGACGATGCCGAGGCTGCCTTTACGCTCGCTTGGTTGTAATCGGGGGCGGGCGTGGCAGCAAACGGGTCACGAGAATAGCCGCGCGACGCTTGGCCGTAATCCTCGGTTTCGATGCGGCTGGCGCGAGGCTGTTCGCTCGGGCGGTTGGCGTATGCTGCGGTGTTGTCGTATGCGGAGTCGCGTTCCTCGGCAGCCGCAAACAGGGGGTTTACCGGAATGTTGAGCGCCGGCATGCCGCCCGAGGTCTCGTCCAGATCTGTCGCCGCCCAGGAATCAAAGGCAAACTGACGGTTGGAAAGATCATCCAGATCCATGACAGGCGGCTCGAGCTCGGGCTCGGGAGCCGTGTATGCCGACTGCTGCGGGGCAGCGTAGCGAATCGTGCTGTCTGCCGTGGGGCGCTGTGCCGCTGCAGCGAGAAACGCCGCCGTCTCGGACGGATCGCTAGCAGGACGGGGTGCAGGGGCGGCTTTACGCGTCGCCTGCACGATGGGACGGGTGGCAAAGTCGTCCGCGGGCACGGATGCCGGCGCGGGCGTGGCGGAAGGGGCGGGCTTTGCACTTGTCGGGCGAGCTCCGCCGCCCATGAGTTCCTCGGCGGTCCAGGGGCGGTCGCTCATCACGTCGTCGAGGCTCAGCGCAAAAAGGCCCTCTTCGCCCTCGTCAAACGCGTGTTTCGCATGCCTGGCGCCAGAAGCGGTGTCTCCGCGGCCGTTGCGTGATGCGTTGCTCGACCCCATCTTGTTCCATCCTTTCGAAATACTCACATTCATCGATTATATGGAACTTGCCTTGCGGCCGACTCTCGGATTCGCGCATTCCAGAACTCGCGCCCAAAAGGGGAGGGGCGCAGGCGCGCTGACTATTTGTCGCCGGCGGCAGCCTTTGCCTCGTTGAGGTAGCTATAGAAGCTGTATTTGGAGATGCCAAAGAACTCGCAGGCGCGTTCGCTCGACTTGGAGATGAGGAAGGCGCCGCGACGGTCGAGGTAGCCAATGGCGC
>CAJMPE010000149.1 GCA_905215275.1 uncultured bacterium
GTCGCCCGCCAAGGAGAAAAGGGCAAAAAGCACCGAAAGGACTGGCTGTCCGACGTGCGTGCCCTTGTTAATCGACGCTTTTATTTAAGAAAACTATATTTCTTTCAGGCGCGAAAGATCTTCTTTTGTGTCGGTGTCGAAGAGCTCTTCCTCCGGCAGCGGAACGGTCAAAACCGCCTCCGGATGGGCGCGGATGACGCGCTTTCCGCCGCGGTCCCCCTCGAGCGCGGCAAGCTCCGGAAAATAGGCTGCCGGGAACAGGCAGGGATTGCCGAGCCGCCCGTCCGGACCTTCCGGCGCGATGATCCTTTCGGGGTGCGCCGCGCCCGCTTCGAGGATCCGGAGCACGCTTTCTTTCCGGAGGAGCGGCTGGTCACAGACGAGAAAAAGCACGGCGCTGCAAGGCTTTGCTGCCTCAAGACCCAGCCGGACGGAGAGGGAAACGCCCTTCTCCGGGGCGCTGTTGCGCACGGCGAGAAAGCCGCGCCGCTCGCTCTCGGCGAGAATATCCTCGCAGCCGGACACGACCGCGACGCGCGAGAAAAGCTCCTTTGGCAGAACGTTCATCGCGCGCTCGAAAAGACGTTCGCCGCCAAATTCCGCGAGCAGCTTTCCGCCGCCGAAGCGCGAGCCCGCTCCCGCGGCCAGCAGGACGCACGCGACGGCGCGCATATCCATTTTGTTATCCATTTTCGCCCTCTTTTCCGGCATGATGCAGCTTTGTGCGGCATACAAACTGTAGAAGTATTATGCAAAAAAAGACGACAAATTGCAATAGTTGTCAAAATGGTTTTACCGAATGTTTATTCTGCACAAAATCAAGATGCGATTTTCGGCGAATATTAGACCCTTCGCTACAGTTTGGATATGAATACGGCAAATTTCATACAAATAATGTATTTGAAAAAAATAGGGGTTTGCGATAATAATATATACGAGAGATTATCCAACGCATGGGATAGGTATACATTATTAAAAGGAGAGCGTGACATGCTGAAAATCAATCAGGAAAAATGCAAGAAGTGCCAGATTTGCGCGAAAAACTGCCCCATCGGTGCGATTGCCGTTGAACCGGGTGCGGACGGCAAGAAAGTCGTCAGCATCACGAACATGTGTGTTGAGTGCAACGTCTGCCGCCGCGTCTGCCCGTTCGGTGCCATCGACGGCGCCGAGAAGACCGAGGGCATGGTGCAGTGCCATTCCTGCTCCATCCAGTGCAAAGTTCCCGTTGGCTCCACCGGCGCCTGCAAGCGCTACACCAACGAGGGCGGCCGCCTGGTCCGCAACCGCGCGCTCGTCGTAGAGGGCAAGCCCCAGATCGAGATCGATCCGAGAATTGCCAAGCCCGTCATCACCGCTGTCGGCGCGGGCACCAACTACCCCTGCATCCGTCCGGCTCCGCACATCGTCTGCGAGAAGCGCGACGGCGTTGACGTTGTCACCACCGTCACCGAGGCTCCGCTGAGCTACTCCGGCGTTCTCGTCAAGCTCGACACCAACACCTACATCGGCGAAGAGGGCGACACCGTTTACTGCGAAGGCAAGCCCGTCGGTCTTGTACATACCGAGGAGTACGGCTCCAAGATGATCTACGTCGGCGGCGCGAACCGTCTGACCGCGAAGGACGGCGGCTTTGCCACCGCCCGCACCATTGTCGCTCTTGCTAACGGCGAGAAGGTCGAGCTGACCGTCAAGACCGCCGACCACGAGACCGGCAAGCCCAAGATGATCAAGATCGTCTGCCAGCAGGGCGTCGCTCCCATCATCAACGGCACGCAGGAGACCACCATGCGTATCGGCTGCGGCAGCGCCACCATCGGCCTGCTCGCCGACGTCATGAAGGAGTGCGTGGACGAGTGCATCGTCATCGACCACCATGTCACCGGCCTCTTCAGCGAGCATCTCGCCGGCAAGGAAGTCGGCATGACCTGGTCCGGCGTTATCCCCAACGCCACCAAGAGCACTGTCGGCCGTTACTTCGGCGGCCACGGCGACGGCATCGGAGGCACCGTTCTCCAGACGCCGCGCGACGCCATCAAGAGCGTTGACATGAGCGTTGCCCATGCCGGCATGACAATCCTTGTCACCAACACCACCGGCGAAGTCGGCGCCCTCTTCGAGGTCCAGGCCGACGGCGACGTGAAGGAGATCACGGCCGGCGTGCGCCCCGAGCAGATTCTGCTTGCCGACAAGGGCGAGGAGGGTGCGCTCCAGGGCACCGTCGAGGTGACCGAGCTCATGGGTTCGACCGAGCATGTCCACGTGACCGCTCCCGATGGCCAGTTCGTCCTGATCATTCCCGTTGTCGACCTTGAGGCCAAGGGCGCGCTCAAGGCGGGCGACCCCATCTGGTTCAAGTTCGAGAAGAACGCGACCCATCTCTTCGATAAGGTGTCTGGCAAGAACCTTATCTAGGCCTGGTGCATCCGGGCCCTCCCTTTGGGCGACTGCGGTATTGCCATCCTTTTGCCGCGGTCACATATAAGGCTCCCCTCCCGTCCACTGGGCGAGAGGGGAGCCTTTCTTTGTGCTGGGATTGTCTGACCGGTCGTTTGTCTCGATCTGTAACGGGTAGGGCCGATTTCGGACGTTAGATGTTACAGATTGAGATAAACCCAAGGGGAGGGGCCGGTATGTCTCAATCTGTAACAGCTGGGGCCGTTTTTACCGAGTAGCTGTTACAGATCGAGATTCTTCGGTCGAGTCGGGTCACAGGATAACGTGCGGGCACAAAAAACGGAGCCGTGTTGCCACGACTCCGTTTCTCAAGAGGATGGGTAAGGGAAGTGAAATTAGTTCAGGTGCCAGATCTCGTCGTTGTACTGGGAGATGGTGCGGTCGGACGAGAAGGTGCCGGCGTTGGCGATATTGATGAGCGCCTTGCGCATCCAGGCGTCCTGGTCCTCGTAGTCGGCCAGCACGCGCTCCTTGGTCTGGATGTACTCCTCAATGTCGAGCAGGGCCATAAACCAGTCCTTGCCCTTAATGTCATCGTGCAGGCGCTGCAGGCGCTCGGCATTGCCGGTCGCCATAAAGGCCGGGTTGGTGATGAAGTCCACCAGCAGTTTAATGCCGGGCTTGCGGTAGAGCACACCGGCGTCATAGGTGCCGTCGGCATAGAGCTGCTCGACCTGTTTGGACGAGGCGCCAAAGGTGTAGATGTTCTCGTCGCCCACGAGCTCGGCAATCTCCACGTTGGCACCGTCGAGCGTGCACAGGGTTAGGGCGCCGTTGAGCATGAACTTCATGTTGGAGGTGCCGCTCGCCTCCTTGGAGGCCAGGCTGATCTGCTCGGAGATGTCAGCGGCGGGGATCACGCGCTCGGCGGCGGTGACGTTGTAGTTCTCGATCATGACAACCTGCAGGTAGGGAGCCACGTCGGGGTCGTTTGCAATCCACTGCGACAGCGTCAAGATCAGATGGATGATGTCCTGCGCGATAGTGTAGGCAGGCGCCGCCTTGCCGCCAAAGATGATGGTGACGGGGTGCTTAGGTCTGTTGCCGTTCTTGATATCGAGGTACTTCCAGATGATGTAGAGCGCGAGCATCTGCTGGCGCTTGTACTCGTGGATGCGCTTGACCTGGACGTCGATGATGGCGTTGGAGGGAATGGTCACGCCCTGCTCGAGCGCCATGAACTGGCGCATGATGGCCTTGGCCTCGACCTTGGTGGCGGCCAGGCGCTCAAGAACGTCCTTGTCGTCGGCGAACTTGGCGAGTTTGCTCAGATCGCCGGTGCTGCGCCAGTCGGTGCCGATCACATCGTCGAGCAGGCTGGCGAGCGCGGGGTTGGCCCCATGGATCCAGCGGCGGAAGGTGATGCCGTTGGTCTTGTTGGAGAACTTCTCGGGATAGATTTCGTAGAACGGATGAAGCTCGGTGTCCTCCAGGATCTTGGTGTGGAGGGCGGCTACGCCGTTGATGGAGAAGCCAAAGTGGATGTCCATGTGGGCCATGTGGACGGTATCGTGTTTGTCGATGATGTCGACGCGCGGGTCATCGTGCTCGGCCTTCGCGATCTCATCGAGCTTGACGATAATGTCGGCGATGGCAGGGGAGACCTTCTGTAGGCTGGCGAGCGGCCACTTCTCGAGCGCCTCGGCAAGAATCGTGTGGTTAGTGTAGGCGACCATGGAGCGTACGATGGTCACGGCCTCGTCAAACTCGATGCCATGCTCGGTGGTGAGCAAGCGAATGAGCTCGGGAATGACCATGGTGGGGTGCGTGTCGTTGATCTGGACAACGGCGTAATCGGCCAGATCGTGCAGGTTGCTGCCGCGCTCGACGGCCTCGTCGATCAGGAGCTGGGCGGCGTTGCTCACCATGAAGTACTCCTGATAGATGCGAAGTAGGCGGCCCTGCTCGTCGGAATCGTCGGGGTAGAGGAACAAGGTGAGGTTCTTGGCGATCTCGGTCTTGTCGAAGTCGATGGAACTGCCGGGGACCAGGCCGTCGTCGACGCTCGCCAGGTCGAACAGGCGCAGGCGGTTCTTGGTGGACTGGCCGTAACCGGGCACATCGATGTTGACGAGCTTGGAGGTAACGGCAAAATCGCCGAACTCGACGGTGTAGGAGTGGTCATCGTCGACTAGGATGTCCTGCTCACCGAGCCACTCGTCGGGGACGGCCTTCTGCTGGTTGTCGACAAAGCGCTGACGGAACAGACCGTAGTGATAGTTGAGGCCCACGCCATCGCCGGTCAAGCCCAGTGTGGCGATGGAATCCAGGAAGCACGCGGCCAGGCGGCCCAGGCCGCCGTTGCCGAGCG
>CAJMPE010000150.1 GCA_905215275.1 uncultured bacterium
CCTTCGTCTTGCGCAGGACTGTAGAGCAGGGAACTTCGTGCCCCGACGCCCGGGAGGACGTTTCATTTAGAAAGATGGACCGACCGCCGTCAGCGATGGGAGCTACTCCCCCAGCACGGCCTTTTTGGCGGCTGCAGCCATGTTATCCAGATCTTCCTTGGTGGGATGGTCCTTTGCGGCAACCCAGTTGTCGAGCAGCATCTTATAGCGCGCGTTGTCGGGATCTTGCTCGAGCATGGCCTCGTAGCGCTGCTTGACCGCGGGGCCCATCTTGCCCTGACACATCGCCCAGCCCGCAAGCTCGGCATCGTTGGCCAAATTGGAGGTCACGCGGTCGATAATCTGCTGGTAATAGCTCTGGTCGGCGCCAAAACCGCAGGTGCCAAACAAGAAGACGCGCTTGCCGTGCAAGGCGGAGAGCAACGCCGCGACCGAAGGCGTGCACGCACCCTTGTCGCACCAAAAACCGACGAGCACCGTGTCGGCCGCGCAGGCGCCCTGCGCCTCGAGCGCAACCTGATCTGCGTCCGCATCGTCGCTCAACGCCGCAGCGTGGACAAACTCAACGCCCGCAGCCTGCAGAGCGCGCTTGATCGCACCCGAAACCATCCTGGTATTACCGCTCTTGCTGTTAACCACCAAAGAGCACGTCATAGTCACGTTGCCTCGTTTCCCCCAAAACTAAAGCCACTATTGCAATTTATTAGATGAATATCTTAGTACTAACGACGCAGATGTAAACCATCAGCCGTCAATCGGTGGCCCCTACTGGGCAAACTGGCTGCGGTAGAGCTCGGCGTAAAAGCCGCCTGCCGCTAGCAGCTCGTCGTGCGTGCCGCGCTCGATAATCTGCCCGTCGCGCATCACCAGAATGCAGTCGGCGTTGCGAATCGTCGACAGGCGGTGTGCCACGACAAAGCTCGTGCGGCCAGCCATGAGCTCGTCGAATGCCGCCTGCACCTGCAGCTCGGTACGCGTATCGATGCTCGACGTTGCCTCGTCCAGCAGCAGAATCGCCGGATCGGTGAGCATGACGCGCGCGATGCACAGCAGCTGTTTTTGACCCTGGCTAAACGTGCCGCCGTCCTCGCCGATCACCGTATCGTAACCACCTGGCAGCTGCACGATAAACTTATGCGCATGAGCGCGCTTGGCGGCCTCGACAATCTGCTCGCGCGTGGCATCTGGGCAACCGTAGGCAATGTTCTGGGCCACTGTGCCCTCGAACAGCCAGGTGTCCTGCAGCACCATGCCAAAGGCGCGGCGCAGGCTCGCACGCGTGTAGTCACGCGAGGAGCAGCCATCGACCACGATGCGCCCAGCATCGATATCGTAAAAGCGCAGCAGTAGGTTGATGAGCGTCGTCTTTCCACAGCCCGTGGGACCGACCAGGGCAAAGCGCATGCCGGATTTGGCCTCGATGCAGATGTCCTGCAGCAGTTTGCGGCCGGGCACATAGCTAAAGTCCACATGCTCAAACGAAACCTCGCCCTTCGGGGCGGCGAGCTCAATGGCATCCGCAGCGTCGGGCTCCTGCTCGCGCGCATCGAGCAACGCGAACATGCGGCGCGCCGAGGCGTACGCGGTCTGGATCTGCGTGATGACGTTCGTGACCTCGTTGAATGGCTTGGTGTACTGGTTGGCGTAGGACAGAAAGATCTGCACGCCGCCCACCGTGAGCGCCGCGGGCACGCCCGTGATCACGCCCGCGCAGCCGATCACGGCGACCACGGCGTAGATGATGTTATTGATAAAGCGCGTGCCGGGGTTAGAAAGCGAACCCATAAACTGCGCGCGCTCGCCCGCCGTATAGAGCTCGGCGTTGAGAACATCGAAGCGCTGTTGAGCGTGCGGGCCGTAGGCGAAAGCGTCCACGAGCTTTTGCTCACCTACATACTCCTCGATATGACCGCCGAGTTGGCCCTGGATGCGCTGTTGAGCAGTGAAGCTCTTATTGGAAAGCTTGGCGATGGCACCGGCCGCAAAGATGGAAAGCGGCGTGACGAGCACCACCACAAGCGTCATGGTCAGGTTAATGGAGAGCATAAACGCGAGCGTGCCCACGATGGTGATGACACCGGTAAAGAGCTGGGTAAAGCCCTGCAGCAGGCCGTCACCAACCTGATCGACGTCGTTGACCACGCGGCTCATGAGGTCGCCGTGGGCATGGCCGTCGATAAAGCTGAGCGGCATGCGGCTGAGCTTGTCGCTCGCCTCCACGCGCATGTCGCGCACCGTCTCGTAGGACAGACGGTTGACGCAGTAGCCCTGCAGCCACTGGAAGGCCGCCGCGCCCACCACGACAATCGCGAGCTTGGTAACGAGCGGCAGCAGCGCGTCAAAGTCCACATGCCCGGCGGCAACGATGAGGTCGATGCCCTCGCCGATGAGAATAGGTGTGTAGAGCTGCAAGATCACCGAGATGGCGGCGCTCACAAACGATGCCGTAAATGAAATGCGATGCGGACGGACGTAGCCCAGCAGGCGGCGAGTTACCGCGCCCACGGGGTAGCGCTCGGGGTCGCCGGGCTGACGCGGGCCGTCACCCAAGTCGTTGAGGTTATCGTTGCCGGACACGTTGGCCGTCATCGTGGCGACCGAACCGGAAGAAGTATACGGATTCATTTAGCAGCCCTCCTTTGCGCAGACGGATGCCGGGGCAGCCGGGGCAGACGCGGGACTTGGGACGGACGCGGGCGTCGCGCTCCCCTGCTGACCCTCGAGCTCCTCGCGACGAAGCTGCGACTGGCAAATCTCGCGATAGAGCTGGCAGCTTGCATACAGCTCGTCATGCGTGCCCAGGCCCGCAACCGAGCCGTGGTCGAGCACGCAGATCATGTCGGCGTCGCGTACGGTCGAGACGCGCTGGCTCACGATGACGGTCGTGAGCGGCAGCCCACCCGCGGCGGCACCACGCACGCTGCGCTCGCGGACGGCATGGCGAAGCGCCGCGTCGGTCTTAAAGTCGAGCGCCGAGGCGGAGTCATCCATGATTAGGACCTGCGGAGCGCCCACCAGGGCACGTGCGATGGTCAGGCGCTGACGTTGTCCGCCGCTGAAGTTCTTGCCGCCCGCCTCGACCGGGGCGTCGAGGCCCTGGGGCTTGTTGTGCACGAACTCGCTCGCCTGCGCCATATCGAGCGCTGCCCAGAGCTCCTCGTCGGTTGCCGCCTCGTCGCGCCAGGTTAGGTTGCTGCGGATCGTGCCGCTCACGAGCGACGCGCGCTGCGGTACGGTCGCGACCACATGGCGCAGCTGATCGAGCGGCCAGGCGCGCACGTCGGCACCCATTACGCTCACGCTGCCGGTGCCCGTGTCATACAGGCGCGGGATGAGCGAGACGAGCGTCGACTTACCGCTGCCCGTGCCGCCGATAATGCCGAGCGTTTTGCCCAGCGGGAGCTCCAGGGTCACATCGTTGACGGCGTTGGCGGCGCCGGCGCCAAAAGAGAAGCTCGCATGGCTCAAGCTCAGCGCCGGGACCGGAACAGCGCCACCCGCCAGTTCGCCCGGCTCGGGCAGCGCAACCGGCTGGTTGCCCTCGTCGGTAATGCTCGGCACGCAATTGAGCACCTCGTTGATACGCGACGCACTGGCGCTCGCCTTGGTAAAGACCACGACCAGGTTGGCGACATACACGATGGAGGTCAGGGTCTGCGTCATGTAGTTGACGAACGCCATGACCTGGCCCTGCGTGAGCTCGCCCACGTTGACCTGAATGCCGCCCACCCACAGGATGGCGCACACGCCCAGGTTCATCACCAGAAACGTTACGGGGTTAAGGATCGACGAGAGCTTGCCCACCGCAATTGCGACACACGCCTGGCCATCGGCCGCCTGGGCAAAACGCTCACGCTCGTGACCCTCGCGCACAAACGCCCGGACCACGCGGGCGCCCGAAAGACCCTCGCGGCAAATAAGCGCGATGCGATCGAGCTTTGCCTGCAGCTGCTTGTAGTACGGGATGCAGCGCGCCATGACAAACCAAAACACCAGGCCGATAGCGGGCGTGCAAATCAAAAAGATCATGCCGAGCTTAAGGTCGATGGCAAGGGCCGCGACCATGGAGCCCACCGCCAGGAAAGGCCAGCGGATGAGCATACGCACGCCCAGCGCCACGGCGAGCTGCACCTGGTTGACGTCGTTGGTAATGCGCGTGATGAGCGACGGCGTGCCAAAGCGATCGAGCTCAGCATAGCTCAGCTTGTTGATGTGCTGGTAGAGCGCACCGCGAATGTCGGTGCCCATGCCCTGCGAGGTCAGCGCCGCCATCTTTTGGCAGACGAGCGTAAACGAGATGCCGATCACGGCCATGGCGGCAAGCAATATACCGTAGTGGACGACAGCGTTCACATCGTGCACGCCGATGCCCCTATCAATCATCTGGGCAATCACCAGCGGCGTAAGCAGGTCAAAGATTACTTCGATCAACTTGCACGCAGGACCAATCACCATATACCGGCGAAACTTACCACCAAAACGCCTGAGCAGCTCAATCATGTATAGGCGCTCCCTATCATCATCTCTCTTCAATCTGATTCATGATAGTACGGAGAGCCCTGAAGATACGTAAGCAACTCGTTACAGAAGAATCTTGGATGGTGGTAAAAACCGTCACTGTTTTGACGCAGTCAGCGAGCGACATAACGCCAGGGATTCAATTATCAGATAAATGTGACCCTTCAGGCGGTTTTGGTCGGCTACCCGCGAGTGCCGGCAGGGCGCTTGGT
>CAJMPE010000151.1 GCA_905215275.1 uncultured bacterium
CCCGGCCGGAGGTATCCAGCAGGAGAATGCCGGAGAGATAGTTAGTCTCAACGCAGCTTTGCAGGGCAGAGGAGGGGGGATCGCTCTCCGTGCCCAGGTCATAGGCCGACTGCTTGCAGCTCTGGATAACGCGCATGAGGCTCTTGGTCTGGGTGGCCAGCTCAATGCGGTCGTAGCGGGCGCACTGGCTCCAAACATAGTCGGCGGCGGAGGAGAGGCTCTGCTGGGCGTGGGAAAGGTCTGCCTGAGCGGTTGCAACAAACACGGCGGCCAGCAGCACCACGCCGGCCAGCAGCCACAGGAGGACCCGGCGCTTGGTATGGGTCTTAGTAGGCTCAATCGTTTGCATAGCTGCTTGCCTCCATATACTTCTGAGGATTCTCTAAATATTTGCCTAAAATCTGCTGCGTGGTGCCGTCGTCTCGCATCTGCGAAAAGGTGCGGGAGAGCTCCTGCGCCAGGCCCCGGTCATCCGAACGGGCAAAGGCCACCCCCAGGCCCACGGCCAAAAGAGGCTCGTCCAGGATGCGAAGCTCCAGACCATAGTCGTCCATGCACTGCAAAATGGCGGTCTCATGGGCGGCAATGGCATCGGTATAGCCCTTGCTGAGATAGGGGTACAGCAGCTCGCGGTTTTGCAGAGAGAAAACCTCGTCCGGGGTCGGGATGCGGGGGTCGGTGTGGCTGAGAAACAGCTCCTCGGGCTTGGTGGTGGACTGGACCGCCACGACCTTATCCTCAAGATCGGCAAGCGTGTAGATATCGCTCTGGGGATCGACCGCGACCACCTGGCGGCTCGCAAGGTACGGGCCAGCCCAACGATACTCGTTTTCGCGACCCGTCATGCTAAAGCTGCCCATGACACAATCGAGCTCGCCGTTCGCCAGCAGTTCCTTCTTCTTTTCCCAATCGATCAACTGGTATTTTGGCTTGTAACCAATGCGGGCCAAAGCCTCGGTTAATATCTCGACGTCCAGGCCAACGATATCGCCGTACTCGTCGGTATACACAAATGGTGGATAGAGGTCGCTGCCGACGTTGAGCGTCTTAAGGTTGTCGTCTTTAACTTGCGAGGCGTCCAGACCTTCTAATGCAGACGTCGAGGCCCTGCCATTCGACTCGGAGCGGCCGGCTATCGCTACGACAAAGGCACACGCTACTGCAAGCGCAACAAACAACGATATGACAACCGAGCGACGGGGCCTTTTCATCGAGCTCCAGACGATCCTGTTTACAGACTGAAATGGTTAAAGATAATAGCAAACAAAACCACGCGAGTGCCCAATGGTTACAGACGTTTTACCATGCGGGGCCTTCCAGCCGACTTGGTAGAAGGCCCCGCATGCAGCACACGCTTACCGTGCATTAAAAACGTAGCGGTCCAGGCGGTCGCACGCCTCCCTTACGCGCGAAAGCGGCAGCGCCAGATTCACGCGAATGTGGCAGGGCCCGTGGAACGGGCGGCCGTCCTGATATCCCACGCCCACGCACGCCCCCTCGTCGAGCAGCCACTGAATATCGCGGCCATGCTCGCGGCACCACTCGGCGCAGTCAACAAACACCATGTACGTGCCCTGCGGACGCGAATAAGACACGCCCTCAAAATGCTCGTCCACGTAATTGCAGAAGCACTCGATACTACCGGCAAGCACCTGGTTGAGCTCGTCCACCCACTCGTAGCCTTGCGGCTGGTAGGCACCGATAAGCGCATGCATGGAGAGGACGTTCATCTCGTTGTAGTGAGTCTTGTTGGACACGGCGCACACGCGGTCGCGCAGCGTCTCGTTGTAGATGATGTGGTAGCTGCCGACCAGACCCGCCAGGTTAAACGTCTTGCTCGGCGCATAGAGGGCGACCGTGCGCATGCGAGCATCCTCGCTCACCGACTGCGTCGGGATATGCTTGTGTCCCGGCAGGATGATATCGGACCAAATCTCGTCCGAGATCACCACGCAATCGTGCTGGCGATAGATGTCCATGGCGCGCTCAATCTCGTCGCGCTCCCATACGCGGCCGCAGGGATTGTGCGGCGAGCAGAACACCGCGGCATGGATGTGGTTTTGGGCGAGTTTGCGCTCCATGTCCTCAAAGTCCATGCGCCACACGCCCTGGTCGTCAAGTTTAAGCGGGCTGTGGACAATACGATAACCCGCGGCTTCGATAGACTTGGTAAAACCAATGTAGGTGGGGCTATGGACCAGCACCGCATCGCCCGGCTGGACATACGCGCGCAACGTCGACACGACCCCGCCCAGCACGCCGTTTTCGTAGCCAATATGTTCAGGGCGCAGGCCCTCGACGCCATTGCGGCGGCCCTGCCATTCGATGATGCGGTCGAAGTACTCGGGGCGCGGATTGAAATAGCCAAACATGGGGTGCTGGGCACGCTGAATGATGTGCTCCTGGACCGTGGGCACCGTGGCAAAATTCATGTCGGCCACCCACATGGGAATGCGGTCGAAGCCCTCGTCGGGTGCGTTCGGAGCCATACCGGGGATCTCACCCCAAGAGTCAACGGCGATGGAGTCCATGCCGTGGCGGTCGATAAGCGAGCTAAAGTCGTATTTCATGCTGAGCTCCCGTGCAAAGTGATTGTTTTGGTAGGCGTTATTGTCCACCAGCGTGGGCGGTTTTGGCGCGGAGTTTGGCGCTTAATTTGACGGGTGCGGACGAATGGCTGGTTAGTCTTGCGCGTCGTTGACGGCGACTACGGTTAGCTGGGTTTCGTCGACCGTAAACGATATGTCGAGCCCGGCGTAGGCCAGATGATAGACGCGGTTTGGCTCGTGCTTGCTGCCCGCGCGGCGCGGATCTTGGCGTAGAACCTCGACCAAGCCAGAAATCTTTGCGGGCGGGACCATATCCTGCAGCGCTTGCGGAAACTCAACATCGAGCTCTTGCCACGGAGCATCCTCAATCCAGCCGCCGGTCGCATCCGAGTGGCAATCCGCAAACGGGATGTAGGGCTTAATGTCGTAGATGGGCGTGCCGTCACGCAGGTCGGCCCCCAATACATGGATGATGGGGCCATCGTCGGTGAACTCGACACGATCGAGCTTGACGCAGGTGAGACCGATGGGATTAGGGCGAAACGGGCTGCGCGTGGCAAAGACGCCCACGCGCTCGACTCCGCCCAGACGCGGCGGGCGCACGGTTTTCGACCATTTTGCGTTGGTTCCGGACCTGTCCTGCGACTTGGCATCGGCAGCTATGTCCTTAGCCGTGCCGCCGGGCGTTCCGTTTTCAAAACGCCACAGCAGCCATAGGTGAGAGAAGGAGTCCAGACCCTCAACCGCTGCATTGGAGGCAAATTCCGGCTCAAAAACGATGCATCCCTGCAGATCAGGTGCCAAAAAGCTGTTGCGCGGAATGCCGAACTTCTGCGGCAGGTCGGTATGTATGTGTGCAATAGGTTCCATGCCGGCCATTGTACGGCATGGAGGCGTGGGGCGTTGCGCGCAATTCTTTGTCGCGGCCCCCGTCGTGCAACCAAAGGTTGCTTGGAGGGGAGCCGGCCGCCGCGTATGCTTAAGCCGCCAACCAGCAGAAAGGAGCCGCTATGGCCTTTGCAGAAAAGCTCATTGCCATCCGTCGCGCCCATCACCTTACCCAGGAGCAGCTCGCCGCCAAGCTCTTCGTCACACGCCAAGCCGTCAGCCGTTGGGAGCGCGGCGAAGTCACCCCGGGTATCGACATGATGAAGCTCATTGCCGCCGTAACCGGAGAGCCGCTGCCCCACCTGCTCGAAATGCCCGAGCATTATTGCCAGAGCTGCGGCATGATACTCACGCCCGACGACTGCGGTACCGATGCTGCGGGCGCCACGACCGACCATTACTGCAAGTGGTGCTACGACCACGGCAAGTACACCTACGACACCACCATGGAGGCGATGATCGAGGATTGTGCCCCGCGGCTGGCGCAAAACACCGGCATGTCGCTCGACGAAGCCGTCTCGCTCATGGGTGCCGTCCTGCCGCAACTGGAGCGCTGGCGCACCGTGCAGGAAAACGAGGAGCGCTACGGTGCCGAGGCGCGGGCGCGCTATGGCGATGAGGCTATCGATGCAGCAAACGAAACGTTACTGGACATGGATCCTCAGACATGGAACGACATGAAGGAACTTGAACGCGCTATTCTGGGTCAACTCTCGATTGCCATGGGCGACGGCGATGCGGATGGAAGCGAGGCTCGCATGCTTGTCGCGATGCATCGTCGTTGGATTGGTCTCAACTGGGGACGCGAACCCCAGAACGAAGCGTACCTGGGCCTCGCCCACGGCTATCTTGCCGACCAGCGCTTTGTTGACTACTACGACAAGCCCTGCGGCACCGGAGCCACGGCGTTTCTGGTCCAGGCGATCGAGTCGTCGTTGGCGCACGCATAGACCGCGGCAGCTTTGGGTATTTCAATCAAAACCTCAACCGATTGGAGACCTATGGCTACTGATCATGAGCTCGCGCTGTACGTTATGACCGGCTGCCCGTATTGCATAAAGGTCAAGCGCTTTCTGGCCGATAACGGCGTGACCATCCCTGAGCGCAACATCTCGACCGACCCCGATGCCGAGCAGACGCTCATCGCCGTCGGCGGAAAACGCCAGGTTCCCTGCCTGTTCATCGACGGCAAGCCACTCTACGAGTCGAGCGACATCATCGCGTGGGTACAGGAGAACCTACTCTAACGCTCGCGTTGCGACCGGCTCGCCCCAACCTATACGACCCAAA
>CAJMPE010000152.1 GCA_905215275.1 uncultured bacterium
GAGATGGGATCGAGCGCCGAGCAGGGCTCGTCAAACAAAATCACGTCGGGGTTGAGCGCCAGCGTGCGCGCAATGCACAGACGCTGCTGTTGGCCGCCCGAAAGCGCGTAGGCGCTCTTGTCGAGCTTGTCCTTGACCTCGTCCCACAATGCCGCACCGCGCAAGCTCTCCTCGACCATACGGTCGAGCTCGTCGCGGTCGGTAATGCCGTGGCGTTTGGGTGCAAACGTGATGTTGTCGCGAATGGACTTGCGGAAAGGGTTGGGCTGCTGGAACACCATGCCAATGGAGCGACGCAGCTCGTAGGTGTTTTCGGTCTTGGTGTTCACGTTGCGCCCGCGATAGTTGATCTCGCCCTCCACGCGGCAACCGCGAATCTCGCGATTCATAAGATTGAGGCTACGCAAGAAGGTCGACTTACCGCAGCCCGAAGGCCCGATGAGCGCCGTGATCTCGCCCTTGTGGAAGTCGAGCGACGTATTGTGCAGTGCATGGTGGTCGCCATAGTACACGTTGACGTCCTTGGTGGAGAGCACGACCTCGTCGCTCACGGCCTTGCCGCTCACGCGCACGCGCTTCTCGCTCTCCCCCACGCTCGAAAGGAAGTCCTGGGTGTCAGACGATGCCGCTTCGGTTGCGGGCGTTACATTCATCTCGCTCATTCGGCCGTCATCTTCCTTGCCAGTTGCTTGCCCACAATGCGGGCGATTACGTTAAACAGCAGCACACAGATCATCAGCAGCGCCGCGGTGCCCCAGACAATCTGCTGGGCCTCGGGGCTGCCCTCGCCATAGATCTTGTAGATGTGCACGGCGAGCGACTCGCCGGGGCGGAACACGTTCCAAGCGCAGGTGGGGCTCGACAGGTTAAAGCTCAAGAAGTTCAGACGTACCGGCGAGCTCATGCCCGAGGTAAAGAGCAGTGCCGCGGCCTCACCAAACACGCGGCCGGCCGAAAGCACGATGCCCGTCACGATGGCAGGCATGGCCTCGGGGATTAGGATGTGCAGCGTGGCCTCCCAGCGGGTGAGGCCCATGGCTAGGCACGCATCGCGCTGGGCCTGTGGCACGTCCTCGAGCGCCTGCTGAATCACGCGAACCAGGATGGGGATGTTGAACATGGTGAGCGCGACGGCGCCGGAGATGATGGAGTACTTCCAGCCCAGCTGCACCGAGAACACCAGAAAGCCGAACATGCCGACGACGATGGAGGGCAGCGAGGACAGCGTCTCGATGGCGGTGGAGGCGATGTCGCGGATGGGCCCATTCGGCGCGTACTCAACCAGGAAGACCGCTCCGCCCAGGCTGATGGGCACCGAGATGACCAGAGTGATCAGCAGCAGGTAGAACGAGTCGAACAGCTGATAGAGCACGCCGCCTTGGGTTCCGTTGGCGCGCGCGGGCTCCGTGAGGAAGCCCGGCTGGAACAGCGTCGAGATGCCCTCGAACAGGATATAGGCCACCATGGAGATGACGATGAGCATGACGATGGCGACGATTGCCGTCAACACGCCCGTGGCGATGCGGTCCTGCTTTTGGACACGCCCGAGTCTCGCCTCGTCGATATGGATGCGCGTGCTAGCCACGAGCCTTCGCCCCCTTACGGCCGATAAGGTGGATGATCAGGATGAAGATGAGGCTCATGCCCATCAGCAGCAGGCCGAGTGCCCACAGAACGTCGTCCTGGGCCGAGCCCTCGGCATAGACCGCCATGGACGTGGTGAGCGTGGTGGTGATGGTGGACGCCGGCGACAGCAGCGACGTCGGCATGGCCTCGATGCCGCCGATAACCATGCGCACGGCGAGCGTCTCGCCAAAGGCACGCGTCATGCCAAGGATGACCGCAGTCATGAGCGACGGCATGGCGGACTTGAGCACCACGTGCCAGATGGTCTGCCAGCGGGTGTAGCCCAGCGCGAGCGAGCCCTGACGGTAGCTATCGGGCACAGCGCGCAGGCCATCGACCGAAAGCGTGGTCATGGTCGGCAGGATCATGACAGCCAGCACGATGGCGCCGGGCAAGATGCCCAGACCCGTACTCACGTGGAAAACGCTCTTCATAAGGCCGACGACCACGTGAAAGCCAATCAGGCCAAAGACGACCGAGGGAATGCCAGTCAAAAGCTCAATAAGCGGCTGAAAGACCTTGGAGCCAAACTTAGGGCTAATCTCGACCGCAAAGATGGCAGAGCCGATGGCGATGGGCAGCGCGATGAGCGTGGAGAGCACCATGACCGCAAACGAGGTGACGATCAGGGGCAGGGCGCCGGTATAGGGCAGACCGTTTTCGGCTGTGTTGGCCAGGTCCCACTTGGTGTCGGTGAAGAACTCGACAACCGAGACGCCGTCCCTGAGAAAAGCCGAGAGGCCCTTTTGGGCGACCATAAAGATGAGCGCGGCAACGACAAGCGTCACGAGCGCTACGCACGCGCCCGTGACGCCCAGGCCCACGTTCTCAAGGTCGCGCTTTGGCAGCTGTTTTGCCATTGCAAACCTTTCCGGGGGCGATTACTTATTTAGCAGAGACCTTGCCGCTGGCGTCCTTGACGACCTTCATGGCAGAGACGGGGATAAAGCCCTGCTCCTCGACGAGCTTGCCCTGAACGTCGTCGGAGAGCATAAACTCCAGGAAGGCCTTGGTGGCCTCGTCGGCGTCCTTGGAGCAGTACATGTGCTCGGTAGCCCAGATCTTGAAGGAGTCGTCGGTGACATTCTTGCTCTTGGGCTCGACGCCCTCGACCTTGATGGCGTTGAACTTGGAGTCATCGAAGTGCGAGAAGTCGAGGTAGGAGATGGCGTTATCGGTGCTGCCCATCTGAGTCTGGACGTCGCCGGACTTGTCGAGCTCGGCGTCGCCCTTAAAGTCGACGGCCTCGTCGCCAAAGACGGCGGCCTCGAAGGTGGCGCGGGTGCCGGAGCCGGCCTTGCGGTTGAGGACGACGATGGTGGCGTCGTCGCCGCCGACCTCCTTCCAGTTGGTGATCTGGCCAGAGAAGATGCCCTTGAGCTGCTCGAGGGACAGGTCGTCGACCGTCACGTTCTTGGAGACGACGGGACCCATGCCCACGACGGCGACCTCGTGGTCGACGAGGTTCTTGACCTGATCGGCCTCAAGCTTGGTCTCGGCGAAGACGTCGGAGTTGCCGATGGTGACGGTGCCGGCGGCAACAGCGGTCAGGCCCTTGCCCGAACCGTTACCCGAGCCGGAGACGGAGACATCGGGGTTGGCGTCCATGAACTTCTCGGCAGCGGCCTCGACGAGAGCCTGGAACGAAGAGGCGCCGTCGTAGGTCACCTCGCCGGAGACGGACTCGGCAGCAGCGGCGCTACCCTTGTCGGCGGCATCGGATGCGCCGGAGCCGCCGCAACCAACGAGACCGAGACCGACGATGCTGGCAAGACCACCAGCGAGGCCGAGGAACTGACGACGAGAATAAGCCTGATCGAGCATGATCTTCCTTTCATACATGCGACTCGCGGGCACCCTGCCCGCTTTACTGTTTGGAAAGATACGGCCTCGATCGGGCAGTGCCCGCGCCAGCTGCGGTTTCTTACGGGCTATTGATAGACCTTTACCGCAAGCTCTGCCCAGCCTTTACAAACGGATAACAATACAGCGCCGAACATGGCGCACCTTTTACACCAATAAAAACAAAGTTGCGGTGAAATAGTTCCTGCTTGGCCATCAAATGGCCCATTCTAGGAACTATTCCACCGCAACTTAGATTGGGAAACCGCGAGACCTTAAAGCTCTAATTCATTCAAACGGAGGATCGCAACAATATAGATCTTGAGCGCCTGCTTGAGCTGTTCCTCGTTGGCGCACTCGTTGGGGCCGTGCATCTGGCCGCCCCACGAGGGCAGCTCCAGGCCGGTCTCCTCGGGGCCAAACGAGACGGCGCGGGCAAAGTTGCGCGCGTACGTGCCGCCGCCCATGGCAAAGGGTTCAGCATGCTTGCCGGTGAACTCGTTATAGGTGTCAATAAGCGCCTTCACGGCCGGATCATCGGCAGAGACCGAGAATGGCACCTTCGCATGGCCCACGCGACACGTCACGCCAAAGCGCCCCACGAGCGGCTCGAGCTGCTCGCGGATGGTATCGGCGCTCGTACTGTCGGGAAAACGCACGTCGATGACCTGCTCGATATGGCCATCCGCCACACGGATGACGCCGGGGTTGCAGGTGAGCGGACCAAACGCCGGGCTCGTCGCATCGATGCCCAGGCCGCGGCCATAGGCATCCGCATGCACAAAGGCCAGGAACTTGACGAACTCGTGCTCGGCAGGCGTCAGCAGGCGCTCATCGCGTGCACCAAACGCGTCCTCGGCCTCGCGCAGATACGCCACGATCAGGCCGACGGCGTTGACAGTGCCCTCAGGCATCGAAGCGTGGCCGCCAATACCGTGGGCGAAAATCTGCGCATGCCCGTTATCAAGCGCCGTGATCTCCAGGCGGTCGACGTTCTCAACGGGCGCCGGCAGCTCATCGGCGGCAATCGCAAGCTCGCAGATGGACTGCGACGGAATGGCATTGCTCGCCTCGGAGCCGCTCCACGACACGATGCGCCCGCCGTCGATCTTGGGGCTCACGAACGTCGCCCCAAACTGGCCCTTCTCGGCATTGCAGACCGGGAACTCGGCATCGGGCGTAAACAAAAAGTCGGGGTCTGCGTTGTTCTCCAGATAATGGTGAAC
>CAJMPE010000153.1 GCA_905215275.1 uncultured bacterium
ATCAGCCAAGGGACCGCGCAACTTGCCCCGATAGCGCTCGACCATCGCCGCCGAGCAGCGACACGGCACTTCGCGATCGCCCAAAAACCCGCAGGGGCAGGGATTGCTCGCGGCCAGCAGCTGAAAGCGCGACGGAAACGTAAAGGCCCCGTCAACGCGCACGATCCTCACGTACCCGCGCTCGATGGGCTGACGCAGCGTCTGCAGCACGCCGGTGGGAAACTCGGCGAGCTCGTCCAAAAAGAGCACGCCGCCATGAGCCAAGCTAATTTCGCCCGGATGCACCGGACGCCCGCCGCCGATAAGTCCCGCGGTCGAAATACTGTGATGCGGACTGCGGAAGGGGCGATGCCCCGCAAGCAGTCCATCGATGTACTCGCCCAAGACCGAATGGATGCACAGCGCCTCTTGCTGATCCTCGAGAGAAAGCTCGGGCAGGATGCCGGTCATGCGCCGCGCAAGCATGGTCTTGCCCGAACCGGGCGAACCGATCATGAGCAAGCCGAGCTCGCCGGCGGCCGCAAGCGCCATGCCACGTTTGGCGACCTCCTGCCTCAGCACGTCGGCATAATCGAGCTCGGGCTCAAAGGTCGCCTCGAGCACTTCAGAATCCAGGTAATGCCGTGCGGCATCCCCCATGCCATGGGCAAGCTGAGATAGGTGGTCGATAAACCCGCAGTCAACGCCCGCAAGCGGGACATGCTGATCGGACCTACCGGCGATAAAGGAAAGCCCCATATCGCGCGCCAACAGCTGAAACGCCACCTCGCCCTTGACGGGTAGCACCGTGCCGTCCAGGCCAAGCTCTCCTGCGATAAGGCAACGATCGAGGTTGTCACGGGGAATCTGCCCATCGGCCGCCAGAACCGCGATGGCAATCGGCAGGTCAAAACCGCTGCCAGTTTTGCGGATATCGCCAGGTGCCAGGTTGACGGTAATGCCAGACCGAGGGATCTCGAAGCCGGCCGAGCGCATGGCGCACCGGATACGCCCGCGCGACTCCATCACCTCCATACTCGGAATGCCGAGCATCTGGATGCCCGGAACGCCACCGGCAAGCGAGACCTCGACGGTAACGGGAATTGCCTCAACGCCGCGGATGCAGGCCGCATGCACGGCAAACGTCTCGAACGCCATCACGACACCTGCCAATCGAACGCATTGTACTGATGCTCGATCTCGGCGATATGCCCGCCGCGGATGGTGACGCCCACGGCATCGAAGCGAATCGACCTGAGCGGATAGTGCTCCATGAGATAGCAACTTGCGATACGGCGATACCGACGCTGCTTTTGGGCGTCCACGGCCTCCTCGGGAAAGACCCGCGTGGTGCAATCCAGGGCGACGCGTCTCGTCTTGACCTCGGCCATCACAACGACATCGTCGAGCTCATCGAGCAGCACCAGATCGGCTTCACCCTCAATGCAACGATAGCCCTGCTCCAACAAGGTGTATCCACGCTCGTTAAAGTAATCGATGGTGATCAGCTCGCCCAGCATGCCGAGCTCGCGGGGACTGAGCCCCTTGATAAACTCGGGCGTAATCGCCCCGCAGTCGAGCTCGCCGTCTTCCCAGCGCTCCTTGAGTTGCTGCGTCTTGCTCTTTTTGCTTGCGGCACACATGGGGTCTCCTTTCCCGCACACTGCATTGCCCCGATGATGAGGGCACCTTTCATGCGGGTAAGTACCGGAAGCAAACCAATAACTGACCAAATGCCGACAAAAAACGGACCGTACGCAACACTCACGTTGCACACGGCCCGCTACCAGCAGGTTTATAAAACGCCAGAGGTCCCTGTCTCCACAATTGACCTAGAAAAGACGCTCAGTCTGCAGAAAGTTTCCGCAAAAGCTCACACGATGCAGCGGACAAAGTCCATGTTTGCGAATGGCCTCGATGTGCTCGGGGCTTGCGTAGCCCTTCGACTCGGCCAAATGATACTCGGGATACTCGGCGTCGTACTCGACCATCATCTCGTCACGCGTGACCTTGGCCATGATGGACGCCGCGGCGATACAGGCGATTTTGGCATCGCCCTTCACCACGTCGCGCTCGTTGGGAACGGCGCCCAAGGGGTTACCGTCCATAAGCACGCAATCGGGCTCGAGCCCCGTATCGGCCACGGCGCCCGCGACGGCAGCACGGATGGCGCGGGCCATGCCCATATCATCGATATCCGCAGGCGCAATATGGCAAAAACCAATCGCCGTCGCGACCTCGGCAATCTTCACCGAGAGCAGCTCGCGGCGCGCCGGCGTGAGCTTTTTGGAATCATTGATGCCCCAGACGCGCGGTTCCATGGGAAGGCACACGGCGCACACCGTCAAAGGACCGGCCACCGAGCCGCGACCCACCTCGTCGACACCAACGACCACGCCATCCCCACCGAGCTCGTGCATCAGCTCGTACATGCCGTTGACGCGCTCGCGCTCGGCAAGTTCCTTGGCATGGCGCTTAAGAGCGCGCTCGCAAGCCTTGATCACTTGCTGGCGCGGATCCTCACGATAATGCTCCACGAGGGCGGGGATCTCCTCAAACGTGGCGCTCGCCAGCTCGCCGGCAACCTGCGATGCCGAAACCGAACTCGTCATGTTGGCCATATCGGGGCCTCCTTGCATGCAAATCAGATAAAAAGAAGGGCCACCCGAAGGTGACCCTTTTGTCCAAACGAGTGGACAGACGCTGCGATCTTCTTAGCGCTTCTCGGGGATGCGAGCAGCCTTGCCCACCTTGTCGCGGAGGTAGTACAGCTTGGCGCGACGGACGCGACCATGACGGACGACCTCGAGCTTGGCGATCTTGGGGCTGTGAAGCGGGAAGGTACGCTCAACACCGACACCGAAGGAAATCTTGCGGACGGTGAAGGTCTCACGGGCACCGGCGCCGGCCATGCGGATGACGTCACCCTGGAAAACCTGGATGCGCTCGCGGTCGCCTTCCTTAATGCGGTAGTGGACCTTGACGTTGTCGGCAACGCGGACCTGCGGGATGTCCTCGCGGATCTGCTGACGCTCGATTGCGCGGATGTAATCCATGTGCAATTCCTTACTCTTCTAGAGGTGCCGTACCACCTTAGCCGGCACGTAGTTGAACAAACGTATTCGAGTATACACGCCACAACCTTGGCTGCAAGAACTATTTTGCCCGTGCGCAAAAAGACAAAAACACGCACTCTTTCTGCACTTATGCGCCGGCCGCAGCATCAGTCGTCGGCGTCGTCACGGTCGTTCCGGGCGCAATATAGCCGTATTCGAGCAACACCGAAAGCGCATGCTGCTTCCAGGTGGCAAGCTCTTCGTCATTATAGTTGTCATGGACCCATTCGATCATCGCGTCCTCGGCGTCTTGGGGCACCAGGTCCTGGCTGTCCGCCATCAGGTACAGGATGCCTAAGATGTCGAAGTCCTGCTTGGTCATCTCTTCCTTGTTTGATGTGCTGATGAGGCCGTGATCGATGCCGTAGCGGCAGATATCGGTCAAAACGGTAACGAGGCCCGTAGGAATCGGCGAGGCATCCTTCGCGGCGGTGGGCGCGGTGTCGCCAGTCACTGCAGCGGCATCGTCGCTCGCCGGAGCAGACTCGGCCGCGTTCGCATCGGAAACGGCCTGCTCTCCCTGGGCAGGGGGCGTGCTATCCGTCGTTGCCGAAGAATCCCCCGAAGAAACGGACGCAACGTTCACCGGTGTCTCGACCACGGTCGTCATCGGGTCGACCGGTGCGGGCGCGGCGACGACCTCGGCCCAATCGGAATACACGCCATCAATAAAGGCGCGAACATGGAAGGTGCCCGGTTGCGAGATGGTCATCGTGCCGTCTGTCGCGACCGAAATGCCCTTGCTCTCGAGCTCCTGGGCCTCCCAGCTGCAGACTCTATCGACTTCCTTGCCCGTCGTGTCATAGACCGTAGCCGTCAGGCCTTCGATGCCGTTGAGATTTTCCTCGACGCCGACGACGGTCTGTGCCGAGCCCTCGAGTTTGATACTGCCGTTAAACGGCTCGGGCGCCACGTCGCTTACCTTATATTTGTAGGCCGCGGCGTCGATCTCGTCATTGGTCGAGACATGCCCGTTCACGTCCACATAGGTGTCCTCGGGGATAAAG
Source organism: uncultured bacterium (assembly GCA_905215275.1). Lineage (GTDB taxonomy): Bacteria > Actinomycetota > Coriobacteriia > Coriobacteriales > Coriobacteriaceae > Collinsella. Next base: position 4,103 of record CAJMPE010000153.1, read on the forward strand.
TACTTTACGTAGGCGGTGCCGGCCTTTTTACCCACCACGACTTGCTCGTGGGTGACAGGGTCGGTCTGGATCTCGATGACGTCGGACTTGCACTCCTTGCCCTTCTTGTCCACCACGCGCCAGTCGCCCGACGACTTCACAAAGCCGTAGTAGTCAACATCGTCCTCGTCCCTTGCACGCACGCGATAGGAAGAGATGGGGTCTTCCTCTCCCACCGTAAGCCTTCGGGTCTTATCGGTCTGCAGCGACACGAGAATCTTGGAGATGGGCTTAATAGGCTGCGGCGTGCCCAACTGCGTATCGACCGTCACCGACTCAAACGACAGATTGGAACCCGTAATGGACATGGGATAGGTCGCGGCCATGTCATTGAGCACGTTGCACGTGCGCGGGGCGCCACCGTTGCGCGAAGGCACCTCGCGATCGGCCAGGACCGAATTCCAATCGATGGCGCGCACCATGTGGTTGTTGGTGCGATGCGACCAGCTCGTGACGTTTCCGGCGGTGGTATCGTAGCCATCGTCGCCACGATGAGCGATTGAGCGCAGGAACAGGTTCTGCACGGCGTCGGTCGACTGATCACCAAAGGTG
>CAJMPE010000154.1 GCA_905215275.1 uncultured bacterium
GGAGCCGTATCCGCTGGCGGCCCGGACGGGGCATCCGGAGGACACGGTGGTATCCGTGGGCAAGGCCTGCATCGGGCAGGACTTCTGCCTCATTGCCGGGCCCTGCGCCGTGGAGTCGTGGGAGCAGGTGACCTCCATCGCCCGGCAGGTGTCCGCCGCCGGGGCGCAGCTGCTGCGAGGCGGCGCCTTCAAGCCCCGGACCTCCCCCTATACCTTTGGAGGGCTGGGGGCCGAGGGGCTGGAGCTGCTGTGCCGTGCGGGCCGGGAGACGGGCTTGCCGGTGGTGTCGGAGATCACCGATCCCCGGCAGCTGCCGCTGTTCCGGGAGGTAGACGTCCTGCAGGTGGGGGCACGGAATATGCAGAACTTCGAGCTGCTGCGGGAGCTGGGGCGGCAGGAGAAGCCGGTGCTGCTGAAGCGCAGCTTCGGGGCCACCGTGACGGAGCTATTGCAGGCGGCGGAATACATCCTTGCCGGCGGCAATGAGCGGGTGATCCTCTGCGAGCGGGGTATCCGCACCTTTGAAACGGTCACCCGCAACACCCTGGATCTTTCCGCTGTTCCGGCGCTCCATTCCCTGTCCCATCTGCCGGTGATCATCGACCCCAGCCACGCCACCGGTTACACCCGCTATGTTGAGCCCATGGCGCTCGCCGCGACTGCCTGCGGCGCCAACGGTCTGGAGATCGAGGTCCACGACGACCCGAGCCACGCTTGGTCCGACGGTGCTCAGGCCCTCACCCCCGACCAGTTCGACGACACCATGCGCCGCATCCGCGCCATCCGCGAGGTCGTCTGCCAAGAGACCGTTCAGGAGTAGCCCATGGGTACGGTGAGAAACGCACGCGTTAACCAGGGTGGCCCCAAGTGCGCCGGCATCGTGGGCCTGGGCCTCATCGGCGGCAGCTTTGCCCGCGGCTATGCGCAGGCGGGGGTCCGCGTGCTGGCCTGGGACCCCGATGACGACGTCATGACGGCCGCCAGCATGGGCACCGTTGCCGGCGAGCTCAACGACGAGACGCTCGGCGAATGCGACATCATCGTCCTGGCATGCTACCCCGAGGCCTGCATCGAGTGGCTCGAGGCGCACGCCCAGGCACTCGCCGACGCCACCGACACCGAGGCCATCATGGGCCCCGTGGTGATCGACACCGTGGGCGTCAAGGGTATCGTGTGCGAGCACGCCTTTGAGCTCGCCCGCGAGCACGGTTTTTACTTTGTGGGCGCGCACCCCATGGCGGGCACGCAGTTCTCGGGCTACGCGCATTCCCGCGCCGACCTGTTCCAGGACGCACCGCTCGTGCTCGTACCGCCCGCAGTGGACGACGCACTTAAGCTGGAGCTTTTGGGCCAAGTGCGCGAGATGGTGCGCCCCTTAGGCTTTGGCAAGTTCAGCGTAACGAGCGCCGCCGAGCACGACCGCGTCATCGCCTTTACGAGCCAGCTCGCGCACGTCGTCTCCAACGCCTATGTTAAGAGCCCGACCGCTCAGGTCCACCACGGCTTTTCGGCCGGCAGCTACCGCGACCTCACCCGCGTAGCGCACCTCAATCCGCAGATGTGGTCCGAGCTCATGATCGACGACGCCGATGCGCTCGCCTTCGAGATTGACCATCTGATCGAATCGCTCGGCGCCTACAGCCGCGCCCTTAAGGACCGCGACCAGCGCTATCTGGAGAATCTCCTTGCCGAGGGCGACCGCATCAAGCGTGCGCTCGACGACGAGGCCTCCCACTAGACCACCCATCACGCCAGGTCGAAAGGACCGAAGCTTATGGCGATTACCATCGATATCGACACCGCACGCCCCTACCAGGTGCATGTTGGCACGTTTTTACTGGAGCAGGCAGGCCCACTCGTCCGCGCCACCGCCGGCGGCACCCGCGCTGTCATCGTGACGGACACCAACGTGGGCCCCCTCTACCAGATGCCCGTTAAGCAGAGCCTCGAATCCGCAGGCTACGAGGTGAGCATCTGCACCTTCGAGGCCGGCGAGGCCCATAAGCGCGCCGAGACCTACGCTGCCATTTTGGAGTTTGTGGCCGAGCACGAGCTTTCGCGCTCCGACGTGATCGTGGCGCTCGGCGGCGGCGTCGTGGGCGACGTGGCGGGCTTTGTGGCCGCCACCTACATGCGCGGCTGCAAATTTGTGCAGATTCCCACAAGCCTGCTCGCCATGGTGGATTCGTCGGTCGGCGGCAAGACGGCCATCGACCTGGCAGCCGGCAAGAACCTGGCCGGTGCCTTTTGGCAGCCGAGCGTGGTCATCGCCGACGTGGGATGCCTTGCCACCCTCACGCCCGAGCAGTTCGCCGACGGCTGCGGCGAGGTCGTCAAGCACGCCGTGATCGCCGACCCCGAGCTCTTCGCCGAGCTGGAGAAGACCCCGCTCACGCTTGAGCTGCTGAACCGCGACGTGGCCCGTGTGGCGCTCATCATCGCCCGCAATATCGACATTAAGCGCGCCGTGGTCGTTGCCGACGAGCGCGAAACCAATCAGCGCAAGCTTCTCAACTTTGGCCACAGCGCCGGACACGCCGTCGAAGCCTGCGAGCACTTTGAGCTCGGCCATGGCAACTGCGTGTCGATTGGCATGGGCATCATCACGCGTGCCGCAGCCCTGCATGGCGTTTGCGATGCTGCACTGCCCGGTCGTATTGAGGAGCTCTGCGCCCGCCACAGCCTCAAGACCCGCTGCGACCTAGATGCCGATGCCGTCTTTGCCGAGGCGCTCCACGACAAAAAGCGCTCGGGCGACACCATCGACCTGGTAATTCCACACGACATTGGTCGTTGCAGCATCGACCGCACGCCGCTTTCCACCTTCCACGATTTGATTGCCGAGGGCCTCGGCCAGAAGGGAGACGCATCCGCATGTTAGCCCGCATCACCCCGTCCCCGCTCAAGGGCACTGTTCCCGCCATCGCGTCCAAATCGATGGCGCATCGCCTCATCATCTGCGCCGCGCTTGCCAACGGCGAGACGCACGTGGCCTGCAACACCACCTGCGCCGATATCGAGGCCACGGTGCGCTGCCTCACGGCGCTCGGCGCCCGCATCGAGACCGTCGAGGACGGCTTCCAGGTCCACCCCACCATGAAGAGCATTGAATTTGGCCTGCTCAAGGCCCTTGCCGGCGGCACGCTCGACTGCGGTGAGAGCGGCTCCACGCTGCGCTTTATGCTACCCGTCGCCTGCGCGCTGGGCGCAGAGGCCACCTTCGTGGGACAGGGCCGTCTAGGCGCACGCCCACTCTCCCCGCTCTCGGACGAGATCATTGCCGCCGGTTGCGACCTGCAGGGCCTGGGCGGTTTTCCGCTCAAGACGAGCGGCCGCATGCGCCCGGGCACCTTTGTGCTTCCGGGCAACGTGAGCTCGCAATATATCTCCGGCCTGCTGCTGGCGGCCCCGCTACTGGCCCAGCCCTCCTGCGTGCAGGTGACCGGCCTTATCGAGAGCCGCCCCTACATCAACCTGACCATCCAGGCCATGAAGGCCTTTGGTGTCGAGGTCAACGTCGAGCGTATTCCGGCCAAGGACGGCAAGCCCGAGGTCACGAACTTCCGCGTAAACAGCGGATCGTACCGCACGCCCGGCAGTGTAGCCGTCGAGGGCGACTGGTCCAACGCCGCCTTTTGGCTGTGCGCCGGCGCCATCGGCTCCGACCCCATCACCGTCGAGGGCGTGTCGCTGAGCTCCGCGCAGGGCGACCGCAACGTGCTCGCCGCGCTTTCGCGCTTTGGCGCCCGCATCGTGCGCTCCACGAACGCCGCCACCGTGCAGTCCGACAAGCTCGCCGGCTTTGAGATGAGCGCCCACGACATTCCGGACCTGGTGCCTGTTATCTCGGCCGTGGCGTCGCTAGCTCAGGGCCGCACGTTCATCCGTGACTGCGCGCGCCTGCGCATCAAGGAATCTGACCGCCTGGTCACCACCACCCGCGAGCTCACCGCGCTGGGCGCGCAGGTGCGCATCGCCGGTGACGACCTCATCATAAAGGGCGTCGATGCCCTTACCGGTGGCGAGGTCGATTCGCACAACGACCACCGCATCGCCATGATGGCCGCTATCGCCGCCATCCGGTGCGAGAAGCCGGTGACGGTCACCGGCGCGGAGTGCGTCAAAAAGTCCTACCCGGATTTCTGGGAGGATTACCGCAGTTTGGGAGGTAAACTGGTATGCGGCACATGATTTTCGGCGAATCCCACGGCCCCGCCATCGGTGTGGTGCTGGAGGGGGTGCCCGCCGGGCTGGAGCTGAGCCCCCTGGCCTGCGCCTACTCCCGCGCCCGCGGTGCGGACCGGATGTCCAGCTTCGGCGACTGGATCGCACTTTCCGATGTCTGCGATCTGGCCACCGCCAAGCTCATTCAGCATGAGGTTTCCGACAGCATCATTGCCCCCGGCTACGATGCCGATGCCCTCGAGGTCCTCAAGGGCAAGAAGAAGGGCAACTACAATATCGTTGCCATCGACCCCGGCTATGAGCCGCAGCCTCTCGAGACCCGCACCGTCTTTGGCGTGACCTTTGAGCAGGGCCGTCAGGATTTGGAGATCTCCGATGCCACGATGCTGCAGAACCTCGTCACCGAGAACAAGACTCTAAGCGCCGAGCAGCGCCGTGATCTTATCATCAGCCTGATCGTGTTGAAATACACCCAGTCCAACAGCGTGTGCTAT
>CAJMPE010000155.1 GCA_905215275.1 uncultured bacterium
TAAAAATGGCCGACAGGCTCCACAATATGCGCACTATGGAATTCCAAAAAGAGGAAAAGCGGCGCAGCAAGGCGTTTACGTAACCGCTCACCCCGCCCTTGCCCAGCTTTTTGACGAGTTCCACCGCGTTGTCTATGACGGCGTACGGATGTTTATGCAGGTACTTTATATTGTACATGGCTATTTTGAGCACGACGCGCACCGCGAGTTTCGGATTTTTCGGGCTGAGCGCGGCGATATAATAGGAAAGCTCTATGTCCTTATCGAGCACGCCGTAGCAGGTCTTGATTGTGAGCGCGCGGTTCTTTTCTTCGATCGGCGTGGCCAGAATGGCCTGTTTTAAAAAAGCCTTGTCCGAATACACCTTCGCGAGTATGGAATAGGCGTCGTAAAAGGCGATCAGCATCCGAGTTTCTCGCCCTTCGCAAGCTTGCAGCCGTGCAGAAAATCGGCGGCTTTCATGCGCCTGCCGCCCTGTTTCGTAAGCTCTTCCACGATGACCGACCCCGTACCGCAGGCGATCTCGAAGGTCTTTTCGTCGATCACCTCGCCGGCCGCGCCCGCGCCGCCGCCGAGGCGGCAGGGGAGAGCGCACCTGCCGCGGTCAAGTCCACCAAGGCCAGCGCCGCTCAGGCCGACACCCCCGCTGCGGCCCCCAAGCCGGCCGAGGGCAAAAAGACCAAGGAGCAAAAGCGCGCCGAGGCCCAGGCCCGTGCCGCACTCAACAAAAAGCTCAAGGGCGTGCGCAACCAGCTCAAGAAGATCGAGGCCGAGCTCGACAAAAAACGCGCCCGCTATGACGAGCTTATGGAATTGATGGCGAGCGAAGAGCTTTATGCCGATCAGGACAAGTTCAACGCCGCGCTGGGGGAATATAACGGCCTTAAGCAAGAGCTGCCCAAGCTCGAGGACGAATGGCTCGAGCTTTCCACCCAGATCGAAGAGGAGACCGCGCGTGAACTCTCGTAAGGCCGCTGCCGTGGCGATGAGCATCATCGCCATCGCCTGTCGCATCTGCGGCATCTTTATGAGCGCGATGACCGTGCTGCTGTGCTTTAGCGGCCTCACCGCCAAGCTGCAGATCGTCGGCTTTGTCGTAGAGCTTTCGCGCGCGCTGCCGAGTGCCATCGCCGGCTATGGCGTCATCACGTCGCCCTTTGGCGGCGTGTTTCGTCTGGATTACGCCATCGTAGCCGTCATTTTGTTTGTGGCCGATTACCTGCTCACGCGCGCCTCGCGCCGCGTCCGCTAGGGGAGCGCCATGTCCAGCAGCTACCTCATGAACCTGCTCGCCAGCGCTGTCGCCGTCATCGTGGGCATCGTCATCCACGAGAGTGCGCACGCCGCTGCGGCCTGGGCGCTCGGCGACAAGACGGCCCGCTCGCGCGGTCGCGTGTCGCTCAACCCGCTCAACCACATCGACCCGTTCGGTACCATCATCCTGCCGCTGCTCATGCTCGCCGCCGGTGGCCCGGTGTTCGCCTTTGCCAAGCCGGTGCCCGTTTACCTCAACAACCTTAAACATCCCAAGCGCGACGAGGTCTTGGTGAGCGCTGCCGGCCCTGCATCGAATATCGCGCTTGCGTGCCTTGCGGCCGCTCTCATGCATGCAGCGTACGGCAACCTCTACGCCAGCATGTCCTTTGCCTTGGCATCCCAAATCATGAACTTCGGCGCCACTTTTATCGTGATCAACCTGTCGCTCGCGTTCTTTAACCTCATCCCGATCCCGCCGCTCGACGGCTCGTCGATCATCGTGCCGTTCCTCAAAGGCAAGGCGCTCGCCAACTATTACCGTCTGCAGCAATACGCCATGCCGATCCTTATCATCGTGCTGTACCTGCTGCCCATGTGGACCGGCATCGACGTAATCGGCCGGTATTTCGACGTTACCGTGTATCCGCTGGCTGAGCGGCTGCTCAACTTCGCAATCGCCGGCATCTAGGGTAAACTTACAGGTCGACCGTGCAAAACGGTCGCAACATGCACCCAAACCGCGCCGCGAAGGCGCCGTCAAAGGAGGTCGAAGATGTCGTATCGCGTGTCGACGCAGGTCTACAGCGGACCGTTCGACCTGCTGCTGCAGCTGGTAACCCGCCAAAAAGTTGATATCGGTGCCATCTCGATCAGCGAGGTGGCCGAGCAATACCTTGCCGAGGTCGAGCGCATCGAGGCGCTGGACCTGGACGTGGCGAGCGACTTTTTGCTGGTCGCGGCAACCCTTCTGGACATAAAGGCCGCCTCGCTGGTGCCCCAGGAGGCACCCAGTAAATCCGTCGACGATGACGAGGACGACGAAGACCTCGAGGAACTCAGCGCGCTCGACGGCGACGCCCTGCGCGAGGTCCTGATCCAGCGCCTGATCGCCTACAAGCAGTTTAAGGGTGCGGCGACGGCCCTTGGCGCGCGCATGCAGGCCGAAAGCCGCATGCATCCGCGCGTGGCCGGCCCCGACCCCGAGTTTTTGGGCCTTATGCCCGACTACCTGGCTGGCATCACCCTGCGCGGCCTGGCCGTCATCTGCGCCGACCTGGACGGCAAGCGCCAGACCTTCCTGCTGGAGGCCGAGCACGTGGCACCGCATCGCGTGCCGCTCGACCTGACGGTGGCCTCGGTCGACCGCTTTACCATGGCGCACCAAACCTGCACCTTCCGCGAGCTGTTGGACGGCGACGCCACCACCGAGCAGCTCGTCGTCACCTTCCTGGCCATGCTGGAGCTCGCCAAGCGCGGCTCGCTCACGCTGAGCCAAGACGAGATCTTTGGAACCATTCAAATCAACCGCGTCGAGGGCGCCGAGGCATACGTGCCCGGCGAGGGCCCCGAGCTCACTGAATAGGAGCGGCAACCATGTCAACCCTTTCCACGCTAGAGGCGAACAGCCTCAAAGGCGCCCTCGAGGCGCTGCTGCTGGTGTCGAGCGACCCCGTGAGCGCGCCCGCGCTGGCAGGTGCGCTGGACATCGCCCCGGGCGAGTGCGCGTCGCTTTTGGCCGAGCTCAAGGTTGAGTACGAGGAGGCCAACCGCGGCTTTCAGCTGCGCGAGGTCGCTGGCGGCTGGCGCCTGTTTACACACCCTGCCTACCACGACGTGGTCGAGGCCTACGTGCTGAGCTGGGACACGCAAAAGCTGTCGCAGGCGGCGCTCGAGACCCTGGCTGTCATCGCTTACCACCAGCCCGTCACGCGCGAGGTGGTCAAGGGCATCCGCGGCGTCAACTCCGACGGCGTCATCGCGTCGCTCGTTGACAAGGGTCTGGTGCGCGAGCTCGGCCGCGACCCCCAGCGCGGACAGGCAATCATCTACGGCACGACCAACGCCTTTTTGGAGAAGTTCGGCCTGCGCTCTACCCGCGACCTGCCCGATCTGGAGCAGTTTGCCCCCGACGAGCAGTCGCGCCAGTTTATCCGCGAGCGCCTGAGCGGCCGCAGCATTCAGTCCACGCTCGAGGAGCAGGCTGAGGACCTGGACGAAGAGCGCGAACTGATCGATACCGATGTTGAGGATACCGATGGCGCAGATCTTCTGCCCACCGACGAGACCTCGGAGGATATGCATGACGAGGACTAACGAAGTAGGGGAGACGCGCGCCATGGGCAACGCAGTACCCGCAACCTACGCCCAGCCCGTCTATCCGCACACCATGCGCCTGCAGCGCTTTTTGGCGCGCGCAGGCGTGGCGAGCCGCCGCGGGTCGGAGGACCTGATGACCGCCGGCCGAGTGACGGTTAACGGCGAGGTCGCGACCGAGTTGGGCACCAAGGTCGATGTCGACCGCGACCATATCGAGGTCGACGGCATGCCCGTCAAGCTCAACCAGGGCGCCGTGTACCTGATGCTCTACAAACCGACCGGCTACCTCACCACCATGAGCGATCCGCAGGAGCGCCCTTGTGTGGCCGACCTGGTCCCGCGCGACCGCTTTCCGGGGCTCTTCCCGGTGGGTCGCCTGGACCGCGACACTACGGGCCTTTTGCTCTTTACCACCGACGGCGACCTGTCGCAGGACCTGCTGCACCCCAGCAAGCACGTCTACAAGACCTATCAGGCGCTCGTGGACGGCCACCTGACCGATCGCGACTTGGAACCGCTCCGTCGCGGCATCGAGCTCGACGACGGCCTGTGCCAGCCGGCGATCTGCCGCGTCATCAGCGCGCGCGAGGCCGAGGCCGTGGCTCCGCAAGGCGTCAAGCCCGGCACCACCGCCGTGGAGGTCATCATTCGCGAGGGCCGTAAAAACCAGGTCAAGCGCATGCTGAGCAAGATACACCACCCGGTGATTCGCCTGCACCGCTGCAACTTTGCCGGCCTGGAGCTCAAGGACGTGGCCAAGGGCTCGTGGCGCGAGCTCACCGACCGCGAGGTGCAGATCCTCAAGGCCGGCGGCATCCCGCCCAAGCAGGCCAGCTCCAAGCGCGGCGGCGCGCCGGTGACCAACACCGCGAGTCGCACGCGTCACCACGGCAGCCACGGCTCCGCACCCAAGCGCAACACCTACCGCGAGCGCTACACGGGCTAGGCAGTTCGCCAAGCAACAGCGTCCGTATCCCATACCAGCACGTCAACCACCGAAAGGAAGCATTGCA
>CAJMPE010000156.1 GCA_905215275.1 uncultured bacterium
CATCGGACTTGCCCTTCGGGTCAAAGTCGGAGCCGCCCTTGCCGCCGCCCATGGGAAGGGTGGTCAGGCTGTTCTTGAGGATCTGCTCCAGGCCCAGGAACTTGAGCATACCCAGGGTGACCGTCGGGTTAAAGCGCAGGCCGCCCTTGTAGGGTCCAATGGCAGAGTTGAACTCGACGCGGTAGCCGCGGTTGACCTGAACCTTGCCCTGGTCGTCGACCCAGGGGACACGGAACATGACGATGCGCTCGGGCTCGACGAGGCGCTCAAGCAGAGCGGCCTCCTCGTACTCGGGATGGGCGTCGAGCGCCGGCTGGATGGTGCCGAGGATCTCGGTTGCGGCCTGGATGAACTCAGGCTGCTCGGGATAGCGGGCCTTGAGCTCGTCGAGAACTTTCTGCGTGTAGCTCATGCTTCCTCCAATTGATGGAAAAGAAAAGTGTCGTTCGAGGCGCCCCATGCGCCGCGAGCTTTATCGAGTATGGATAATATCGCACTGTTGCAGCAAAGTTTCGCATAAGCCGACGAGCAGATGTTTCGTTTTGATTACGATGCAGGTAGAAGCGTTTTTGAGTGCTTGACGTGCAAAACCTGTGTTTCAAACCTGTTTCGTCCACGTGTTCCAAACCACCACATTGGGGACAGGCACCTTTGTGGTGGTTTTGATGGCTAGAGGACGAGCTGATGGTAGTCGGCGGGGGTTACGCGGCCTTCGGTGGCAGCGCGGAAGGCGGCGAGGGCATCGCCCGAGAACGGCATGGCCCAGCAAAGCCCACAGCCGGCAGTAATGGAGCCCGGCAATGGCATGATGCGCCCGGGCACACCGGCGGCAAGGCACAGCTGCTCGCATTCCATCACATCGAAAGTGCTGTCGAACGACACGATGATCTTGCGTTCGTGGTCGAGGGCATCGCCGGACGGGCCTTCGCGGTGTGCCTCACGATACGCCGCGGCGGCCGCTTCCTCTTCCGCAGTATGTCCACAGCCACCGCAGCCGCAGGTACAGGGCTCGGAACCATCGCAAGTGCAAGGCTCTCCCGTGTCGGGGCAAATATCGTGAGACATGGCAACTCCAATCGTCTAGGCGAGCAACTCGGCCGCCGCAAACTCCTCGGGTGTATTGACGTTTTCGAAGCAGAGCGTCGAGCCCGCGGCCTTAACGATCTGCGGCTCATCCATATAGCCAGCCTGAACGCGATTGATCAGGCAGCGAATGCGCTGGCGGTCGCAGGCAAGCAGCTCTTGGGCAACCGGCGCACAAGCGTCACGGCGCCAGACGGCGCAAAGCGGCTCAATCCCCCGCTCCTCGCGCGGCACGCACACATCGAGCGCCTCGGCCTCAACACGATCGGCAAGCGCACCGATCAGTTCTGGTGAGACGAACGGCATATCGCAGGCGACGATCGCCGCGAGAGGCAACCGGGCGGCAGCCAGCGAGCTCGCGATGCCACGCATGGCACCGGCGGGACCGTCGACGTCCATCAACACGCGGGGGCGCAGGCCATCAAACATAAGCTCCTCAAGGTAGACAAGCTCGCTGGGACGCGAAGTCGTCACGACCAACTCGCCGGCAACTGGCGCCAGACGACCCAGCACGCGCTCGATGAGCGGCTCGCCGCAAAACGCCATGCGAGCCTTATCGCAGCCCATGCGCGAGGACAGCCCGCCCGCTTGGACGACACAAGAAAGATCGGCACGTCTTACGGTAGTCATACGGCAAAACACCTCCATCGGCATGCTCGAAACCCGGTGCACGAAGCTAAATACAGCCACCGAAATAGCAGCGCTACGAAAAGCTCGTGCAAAAACAAAACAGCGCCTTTGCGGCACGCAGCAAGACCGCGAGCACAAAAGCGCTGGTAGCGTATGGCGGGAACGTATGTGAATCGAACACATCCAAGACGTTTTGCACGCCTCGCAACGGTTTTGAGGACCGCGGAGCCCACCGGAGCCCATCCGTTCCCAAGTGCGCCGGTATTTTACCAAACCGAAACGGCTCCATCCCAAAAAGACGAGCAAGAAGTTGCGGTGGAATAGTTCCTGGAAGAGGCATCTAAACCGGAAAACAGGAACTATTTCACCGCAACTGAGGAGGCGAGGGCGGGGCCGAGCAGCCAATCTAGCGCAGGGAGCGCAGGCCGCCGGCATCCTTGTCAAGGACTGTGAAGCGTACGGCATCTAGATGCTCAAGGATGCTGATGGCGCGTTTGCGCGACACGCCTAGGGCCTCGCGCAGGGCACTCGTGGTAGCAGCGCCACCGGCTGCCACAATGGCGGCGGCGACGAGCTCGCGCGCATGGGCCTCGGCGGCAGCGGACAGGGCAACGTCGCGCTCGACCTTAACGATCGCGCGGTTGAGCGAAAGCTCACGCAGGGCGCGCGTCATGGTGTCGCGATCGAGCTGCAGTTGCTCGCCCACCTCGGGCAACGTCGGTGCATCGAGGCCAGCTTCGTCCAGCAAGGAAACGATGCGCTCGCAAGCCTCGTGTACCACGCGCGCCGCGGCGGCAGCGGAGTGCGGGTCGAACACTTCGGCGCCCTCGGCGGCGCAAACGCCACGCGAGCAGCCCTCGGCAATCAAAGCCGCGGCAACGTCTTCATCAGCAGCAGGCCACGCAGCATGGGCAACGGCGCCAGGCGTAAAGCCCGTCTCCTTGGGAGACGCCGCATGCATGGCTGACAGGGTCGCCGCCAGTGCATCCATCGCGGCGTCGAGCACCACGGCGTCCGCCAAGAGGTCCGCATCACCCACGGCAAGCTTGCGAACGGAGCCCTGCGCCACCAGCCCGCGCAGTGCGGCATCGACCTCGCCGACACCGAGATCCAAAGCCTCGGCAACATCAACCGCCGTAACCGGCAGCGTCTGCAACGCTAGCCAAGCGCCCACACCGCCCGCGATATCGCCGGCCTCAAGCGCTGCAAGCAGCGTGCGCTCCCCCTCCGAAAGCTCGCGCGAGCGACGGCAGCGCGAAAGCAGCACGCGCCCGCCGCCAACAAGCATCACGGGCGAATAGGACAGCACTACGGCATGGTCCCCGGCACGTAGCGGCAGCGAGTTTTCCAAGCGCACCTGAACGATACGGGTCTCGCCCACCGCCATGGGGGCCTCACCCTCCATGAACATGATGCGACCGACAACCTCGGCCGTACCCGCCATCACGTGCACACGCGCACCTGACTCGAGCACGCGCGGCTTGGCTCCCTCGCGACCCAGATACGTAAACGTCATCATAAAGCGCATCGTCTGACCAAAGCGGCCCGCCACGCCGAGCATCTCACCGCGATTGAGCGCAGCGACGCCATCTCCCACCAGGTTGAGCGCCACACGCTGACCGGGCAGCGCCTGCTGCGTGTCGCCATGCACTTGGATCCCGCGTACGCGGCAGGCCGTTCGCGACGGCAGCGCGACGAGCTCATCGCCCACCGCAACCGGCGCATCGTGCAGCGTTCCCGTCACGACGGTGCCGGCGCCCTTGATCGTAAAGCAGCGGTCAATCGGCAAGCGCGGCGCGGCATCGGTGCGCTCGGCACGGTCACGGCAGGCACCCCAGCATGCGGCAACCTGCTCGTCGAGCGCAGCCAGCAGCGCGCCAATTCCCTCGCCGGTCTTGGACGACACGGGCACAATCGGCGCGTCCGCAAACACGGTACCCGACAAAAAGTCATCGACGTCGAGCTCGGCAAGCTCAATCATTTCGCTATCGGCCAGGTCGCACATCGTCAGCGCGACCACCATGTGTGTGACGCCCAGCAGCTCCAGCACATGCACGTGCTCGCGGGTCTGTGGCATCACGCCCTCGACGGCCGAAACCACCAACACGGCAACATCAATGCCCGTAGCGCCCTGCACCATGGCGCGCAGGTAATGCGCGTGGCCCGGCACGTCGACCACGCCCATGGCGCTTCCGTCGGGCAGCTCAAGCTGGGCAAAGCCGAGCTCGATGGTGATGCCGCGCTTTTTCTCTTCCTGCAGGCGGTCGGTGTCAATGCCCGTCGGGGCGCGAATCAGGCAGGTTTTGCCGTGGTCGATCAGCGCCGACTTACCGTGGTCGACGTGGCCCGCCGTGCCAATGATAACAGGACACTCCACCAGCGCTTGAACCTCACTCATCGGCGCACCGCCTTGGCAACGCACGCGACGAGCGTCGACGCCGCCGTCTCGATATCGCGGTCGCCCACGAGCGTACGGACGTCAAACAAAATGCGATCGTGCGAGGTTCGCGTGACGACCGGCGTGTCGAAATCTTGGACGAGCGAGCGCTTGAGCGCGTCGACCGTCAGGCGTTCGTTAACAAGACGCACGGCAACGCACATCGTGGGCAGCTCCACGGTAGGCAGCGAGCCGCCACCGGGGGTCGACGATTCCTCGACGATTTCCACCTGAACGGCGCACGGGCAGCCGGCCTTATCGAGACCCGCCACCATCAGCTCGCGCAGCTTACGCGCGCGACGCTCCAGATGAGGCCGGAGTTCTC
>CAJMPE010000157.1 GCA_905215275.1 uncultured bacterium
GTATCGGTCGACGCACCGGCCTCGCGCTCGCGCAGCTGCGCCACACGGTAGTTCTCCTCCGACAGGTTTGCCAGATGGAAAAAGCTCGTAAAGGCGCGGACAATGACCTGCTGCTTATCGAGCGGCAGGCTGTCGATCAAATCGACGACCTCACGAAATGCCACGGCAGTGGGCTCGTCGGCGGTGGGCACGCCCTGCTCGTCGACGGCTTCGTCGGCAGCGCAGGTACCGGGGTTGCCGGCATTGACCACAATCTCGGCTGTCAAAATCTTGTCGAACAGGTCCGCGATCTCGGGATCATACTCGCTAAGCACACGGCGCTCCAGGCGCAAGAACAGCGCCAGATTGTCGCGCAGCTCCTCGGGGATCTCGATCTCGGCGAGACGCTCCCTGGACTCGGCATTCGAGCCGATTCGGTTAACGAGGCGGTTGACCACGGCAGCGACGCGCGCCGCGGCTTCGGGTACAGACTGGTTGCTTAGGTTCTCAGCCACGTTTCCTCCCATTCCTCCTTCTATGCACGTAACATGCGGTATTCATTATAGGCGCTTGAGAAATACTTTCGACACTGATTGCGCTTTACCACACAAAAGTATTTTCTGCATTGCAAAGGTTTTTGCCCTAAATGGTCGTATTTCTCGGTGGGCGGCATACGTAAACGGGGGCATTCCGCATAAAAGCGAAACACCCCCGTAACAATCGCTCTCCATGAGCAGGGCACGTTAGCAGGCCCGAAGCTCAAAAAGATGCGCTACAGGCGCTCGCGAACCGCCTCGACGACGTTGTCCAGATCGGCGAGCACCTCGTCATGGCTCTGCATGTCGCGCACTTTGACCTTGCCGGCGGCAAGCTCGTCGCCACCCAGGACCAAGATGAGCTTGGCGCCTACCTTATCGGCCTGCTTAAACTGGGCCTTGAGCGAACGACCCTGATAGTCGGCCTCGGTCACGATACCTGCGGCGCGAAGCTCCTGCGTAATGGCAAAGACGTTCTGACGCAGCTCCTTGCCGGCGTTGGCGACATAGACGCACGGGGCCTCATCGGCACCCAGATCGCTGCCAAAGGCCTGCAGGGCCAGCAGGGCGCGCTCAAAACCGACAGCAAAGCCGACGCCCGCCGTGGGCTTGCCACCCTCGAGCTCGACCAGGCCATCGTAGCGGCCGCCGCCGCCGATGGAGCCGACGCCGGCGCCAGGGGCCTCGACCTCAAAGACAGTACGGGTGTAGTAGTCCAGGCCGCGCACCAAGGTGGGATCCTCGACATACTCGATACCGGCGGCATCCAGATAGCGCTTGACCTGCTCGTAGTGCTCGCGGCACTCATCGCACAGGTTGTCACCCATCAGCGGAGCCTCGGCCATGATCTCGCGGCAGTGGTCGTTCTTGCAGTCGAAGGCACGCAGCGGGTTGAGCTCGGCGCGCTCGCGGCACTCATCGCACATCTCGTCGGCGTGATCGAGGATGAACTGCTTAACCTGCTCGCGATAAGCCGGACGGCACTGGGCGTCACCCATCGAGTTGATGAGCAGACGAAGCTTGGAAAGATCGAAGCCCAGGCGCTTGTAGAACTCCATGAGCATGATGATGCACTCGGCATCTGCCGCCGGATCGGGAGCGCCGAGCCACTCGATGCCCACCTGGTGGAACTGGCGCAGGCGGCCCTTCTGGGGACGCTCGCCGCGGAACATGGCCTCGGCGTAGTACGCCTTAAACGGCGTGGAGCCCTGGGGCACCAGATTGTTCTCGACGACGGCGCGCACCACGCCGGCCGTGCCCTCGGGGCGAAGTGCTAGGCGCTGCTTAGGCTTGAGTTTGGTGTCGGTGCCCTCGGTAAAGACGCGCTCCAGGTTGGCACCGCTGAACACACGGAACATTTCCTTGCGCACGACGTCGGTCGACTGGCCGATACCGTGGACAAACACGTCCACCTGCTCGATCGCGGGCGTCTCGATGGGCTTAAAGCCAAACGGCTCGAACACGCCGGCAGCAATCTGCTGCATCTTCTGCCAGGCGCGCATCTCGGCGCCGATAAGGTCGCGGGTTCCCTCCGCCTTCTGTGCCTGCATGGGCAAACACCTTTCTTTTGTATCGCGTCATAGGTAACGGTCATTATACGGCACAAACACAAACAGCGGCGGCGCGTCTGACCGAACGAGGGTATGGGGACTCGTTCGGCCAGACGCGCCGCTGCTGTTTGTGATCCCTATTCCTCCGTCCCCTTCGGATCATTTTGCCCAGGGGAAGGCCGAAGCCGCGGCCATGTTCTTGCGCACGAGCTCGTCGCGCACCTGGGCCAAGCCCTGTTCCATGCCCACCACGTAGGTCTGCGGATACAGGAAGCGCTTGAAAGCCGCGTCCAGATGATCGATTGCCCAAGCACAGCGCTCGCGTGCGTCCTCGATGCTCTCGCGCGGGGCTACCGCACTGCCATCGCGTACGATCGGCACCAGCAGCTCGCGATACTCAAGCTCGGATACATCGGTCACCAGGGCGGCATCGTTCACGGCCACGAGGGTATTGCCGCGCGCGGCGCCCTCCCCCGCCAGATGATCCTCGTCATAGATCATGTCGCAGACCGGGCCGCCAAAGCCGTCGTAATAGCGGCGCACACGCTGCATGCCCGGAATCGTGCGCTTGTAAGGCTGCTCGGAGAGCTTCACCACCGGCGTCCACGGGTCCGTCTCGCTCGCGCGGCGGGCCGAAAGCTTGTACACGCCGCCCAACGCCGGCTGATCGTAGCAGGTCGCGAGCTTGGTGCCCACGCCAAAGCTATCGATGGGCGCGCCCTGGTCGAGCAGCGACCGGATCGTGTACTCGTCCAGGTCGTTGGAGACCGAAATCCCCACATAGGGCAGGCCCTCAGCATCGAAACGGCCGCGGACATACTTGGACAGCTTGGCGAGGTCGCCCGAATCGATGCGAATAGCCGACAGGCGCTCGCCCACCGCCTCCATCTCCTTGGCGACCGTAATGGCATGTTCGCAGCCCTCGCGCACGTCGTAGGTGTCGATGAGCAGCGTACAGTTCTTGGGACTCGACTTGGCAAAGGCGCGGAAGGCCTCGAGCTCGGAATCGAAGCTCATCACCCAGCTGTGCGCGTGTGTGCCAAAGACGGGGATGCCGTAGCGGCGCCCGGCAAGCACGTTAGACGTGGACGAGCAGCCGGCCACGTAGCTCGCGCGCGCAACAGCCAGGCCGCCATCGGGACCCTGGGCACGACGCAGGCCGAACTCGGCGACGGGGCGACCATCGGCCGCCAGTACCACGCGCGCCGTCTTGGTGGCAACAAGCGTCTGGAAACCGACGATGTTGAGCAGCGCGGTCTCGAGCAGCTGGCACTCCAGCGCCGGGCCGGTGACGCGCACCATGGGCTCGCGCGGAAAAACGAGCTCGCCCTCGAGCACGGCGTCGATATTCACGTGTGCACGGAAGTTGCGCAGGTAATCGAGGAATGCAGGCTTAAACATCGCGCCGCCGGCCGGAGCCTGGAGCGAGGCGAGGTAGTCGATGTCCTCGGGCGTAAAGCGCAGGTTCTCGACAAGCTCGGGCAGCTCGGCGGTGCCGCACATGACGGCATACGCGCTGCCAAAGGGATGGTCACGGTAAAACGCCGTATAACAACCCTGCTCATTGGCCTTGCCGCTCTCCCACAGGCCCTGGGCCATAGTGAGCTCGTACAGATCGGTGAGCATTGCGATGTCGGTGGGATGCGAGATGTCGGTCAAAGCCATGGGGCGACCTTTCGGATGTGTTGTGCAGAGGTTGAGGGTTGGGCGAGGCGAACGTGCGGGCATGGAGCCCGGCGCGAACACGTTAGTGCAGGCCCATGCTGCCCGTGATCGTGTAGACCATAAAGACGATAAACGCGATGAGGGCGAGCACGATGATGATTTTTTGAGCCGGAGCCATGCCGGGGATCTCGTTCTCGCCCGTAGGCTCCTTGGAGGTGACCATGCGCTGGGCAAAGGTCATCTCGTCACGGCTCGGTTTGGGCTCGACGGCTTTGGGGTGAGCGGCTTTTTTGGGCTGAGGTTTGGGTGCGGCGGGCGCGGGCTTCGCGGCGGCGGGCTTGGGCGCGGGCGCAGGCCCGGATGCAACCTTCGCAGCGGCCTCCTCGGCCTTCACGCGCTCGGCACGCAGGGCGGCCAGCTCCTCATTTTCCTTCCGGCTCTCCAGCTGCCGGGCCAGATCGCCCAGTTTTTTTTGCTGAAACACCAGCAGAACAAGCATTGCAAGCAGCAGAAAGGCCCCAATCAAAAGAGCGAAAAATTCCATCTTTGCTCCTTTCTTCGCCTCTTCACCAAAAAAGCGCCTTTCCGGCGCTTTTTTGGCATTGCTTTCTTAGCCGATCAGATCCAGGATCATACCGGCGTACATCTTGCAGGCCGAGACCACATCTTTCACATCCACAGTTTCATTGTAGGTGTGGATACCCTCCGCATTGGAGGGACCGTATTG
>CAJMPE010000158.1 GCA_905215275.1 uncultured bacterium
CCTTGGCGGCCTTAGATCTCGCGCAGGGTGTTGAGAATCGTGCGCAGCGACGCATACATCTGCTCGCGCTGCTCCACACCCATAGCCTTACCGGTGGTATCGAGCACCTCGCGAATGATGCGGTCCGCCTCGCTCATGCTCTCGCCGCCCAGGGCAGTCAGGCGCACCGGGGCACGGTACTTGACGGCCGCATCACCCGAATCATCGACCTCGACGTAGCCACCCTCCTCCAGATGCGCGAGCGTACGCGAGACGGCGGCGCGGGTCACGCCTGCCATGCGAGCCAGGTCGGCGCCAGTCAGGCCGTCCTTGCTGCGCTCGAGATAGTACAGGCACATGACGTCGGAGCCCTTGAGGCCCAGCCTTGCACCTTCGGACGTCTTGATGCGCTGAATCTCCTTGTAGAGGCCGCTGATCAGTCCGACAAAGTCCTCAAAACGTGTCTCGTCGTTCCACTGCATGGTGACGACCACCTTTCGCTTACATGATGCTAACGGGTAAACATCTTAGCCGCATGTCCGAACCCCCGTACCCAAATATCCCAATTGTTAACCCATCAACATAAAAACCACCACAAAGGGGACAGGCACCTTTGTGGTGGCTTGGGGCATCAATAGATTCTAGGCGCCGCTATAGCTCCACGCAGGGATTGTCGCGGGTCACGAGCGTCTTAACGACGACCGTCGCTCCCAGATAGCGCTCGAGCAGCTCGGCCAAGCGATCGATCGCGGCCTGGCAGTCCCCCATCCGCTCGGGCTCCACGCATTCAATCGCCAGAAATGCGTCAGCCGAATCGTCGGACAGCGCCGTGCGAACGCCATCGCGCCAGTTCCAGCAACGGCACACGGCGCCCGCATCATCGATATAGGCAAGCTCACCGGGCAGCGTCGGATCATCTGCCTCCTCGCCAAGTGGCAAGAACGCGTCGCCGCCGTCGGTCACCGCCAGGCGCAGATTGCCCTCAATAGCATGCAAATCTTCACCGCCAACGGGCAATGCATAAGTCAACGAAATCGTATTGTAGATATCCACCGCCGGCGTGATGTGGCCGACCGGCTTGCCTTTGAGCACGCGTTTGAGCAAGCTCTCGATCGAGCAACGCGCGCCCTTCTTGGTCTTGAACAGGCGATACGCCTCGCGCCATGCCTTAACCGGCGCATTCTCGCTGATGGTATCACTCGTCAGGTGACGCTCCGCATCGATATTGGCGCGGTCGAGCAACGCCGCAATCGCATCCACGTCCTCTTGAGGAATCTGAGCAGCGGGCTTCATGCCCTTCACAACCACAACACCGACCGCCGCCTGCGGAAACAGCTCCCAAAATGAATCCTCGGCAACAAAGCCCTTCATACGCTCTCCCTTCATTGTGCACGCCCGAGCGAGGGCGCCTAAACAAAAAGCGCCCTCACAGCGGCCACCTTCAAAGTCCTACGGTGCCGCCACAAGAGCGCTTACGCTGTCCCCATCCGGAGAAGGGGACGATATGTCAGGCGTATTGTAACCCGAGTCTTCCGCGCGAGCAAAACCACCACAAAGGTGCCTGTCCCCTTTGTGGTGGATATGGACTCGCGGCGACGCTAGTGGCGGAGCCCCAGCAAGCCGCGGCCGCGATGGCGGGTGTCGGCGGACACCTGGGCGTGCGGACCGGCAGCCTTGACGGACTCGGGCAGGTGCGAGTACTTCTTCTCGAAGTTCTCCTCGAACATCACCGCCAGGTTGTGCGCTGCCTCGTCGTAGCGCGCGGTGCTCTGCCAGTACTGGCGCGGCACCAGGATGCCGTCGGGCACGCCATGGCACGTGGTGGGAATGTCGACGTTAAAGATATCGTCGTGCACAAACTCGCTGTCCTCGATGGTACCGTCGAGGGCGCGAGCGACCAGTGACCGCGTGTAGGCAAGCTCGATGCGATGGCCCACGCCGTAGCCGCCGCCAATCCAGCCGGTGTTGACCAGGTAGACGCGCGTGCGACCGTCGGCGATGCGCTCGCCGAGCATCTTGGCGTAGACCAGAGGGTCGAGCGGCATAAACGGCTCTCCGAACAACGAGGAGAACGTGGGCGTGGGCTCGGTAACGCCGACCTCGGTGCCGGGGATCTTGGCCGTAAAGCCCGTCACAAAGTGGTACATGGCGGCATCGGCCGTCAGGCGCGAGATGGGCGGCAACACGCCAAAGGCGTCGCAGGTCAAAAACAGCACGACGCTCGGGGTGGTGCCCATGCCCTTGGTCCACGCGTTGGGGATATGCTCGACGGGGTAGGCCACGCGCGTATTGTGCGTGATCGAGACGTCGTCGTAGTTGGGCTTGCGATTCTCATCGAGCACCACGTTTTCACAGATGGCACCAAAGCGAACGGCATTGAAGATCTCGGGCTCGTGGAACGCGTCCAGGCCCTCGCACTTGGCGTAGCAGCCGCCCTCGACGTTAAAGATGCCCATGTCGGACCAGCCGTGCTCGTCGTCGCCGATCAGCAGGCGCGTGGGGTTGGCCGAAAGCGTGGTCTTGCCGGTGCCGGACAGGCCAAAGAACACGGCGGTCTCATGCGTGACGGGGTCCATACTGGCCGAGCAGTGCATGGGCAGTACGTCGTCCTCGACGGGCAGCAGGTAATTCATGACGCTGAAGATGGACTTTTTGATCTCGCCGGAGTAGCCGGTGCCAGCGACCAGAATCACGCGCTCCTGGAAATTGATGACCACGGCGGCGCTGGAGTTGAGGCCCTTGATGGCGGGGTCACACTGGTAGCCCGGCGCGGCGAGCACGCAGAAGTCCGGCTCGCCGGTGCGCGCGATTTCGCGGGCAAGCGGGCGGACGAGCATCTGCTTAATAAAGAGCGCCTGGCTGGCACGCTCGCAGGCGACAAGCAGGCGACGCGTATGGTTGCGGTCGGCACCGGCCATGCCGCGCGTGACGAACACGTCGCGCTCGTTGAGATAGTCGACGATGCCGGATTTGATGGCCTCGTAGCTCTCGACAGACAGCGGGCGGTTGACAGCGCCCCAGGCAATCTTGTCGTGCACGTCGGGCGTATCGACGATAAAGCGGTCGTTGGGTGAACGTCCGGTACGCTCCCCCGTCTCGATCACCAGTGCGCCGTTGGAGGCCATACGGCCCTCTTCGCGGCGAATCGCATGCTCGACGAGCTCGGCTGCCGGCAGGTCGACCAGCAGGCGAGGCTGGTTCTCGGCGGGGTCTTCGACCAGCGTAATGCCAAAGTTGGACAGAACTTCTGCAGGGGTAACACCAGGCATGGGGCCTCCTTTAAAAGCGCGACACGTGGACGCGGCGCGCACTTTACTCACGTAAAGCCCGTTGTACCCGATATGCAAAAACGTTTTTGCGGCAACGGCGAAGCGCCCGCTCAACGGTCAAAAATCGCACGCAAGCGGCCTAGTCATTGGGGACGTTCTTAAACGACTAGTCGTTGGGGACACTCTTGAACAAGCAGCAGCCAAGGAGTGTCCCCAGATGCCGGCACATAAGGAACGCCCCCAAGTGCCGACTATAGCGGCAGGCCTTGGCCGAGCATGGCGATGACACTCATGAGGACCAGCATGCCGGCGGCGTAGGGCAGCACTGCGCCCAGGAGCTCGGCGTCCTTACCGCGCACGTGAACGGCGGCAAGGCCAATGGCGAGGGTCTGCGGCGAGATCATCTTACCGGCGGCGACACCCAGGGCGTTCAGCGCGACCATCCAGTAGTCACTCACACCCAGCGCCGAAGCGGCCTGGCTCTGGATGGGACCAAACAGCATGCCCGAGGACGTGCCCGAACCGGTCACGAACGCACCGACGGCACCGATCCACGGAGCCAGAATCGGGTACAGCCCACCGGCGACGGCAATGCAAAACGCACTGATCGACGAGATCATGCCCGCATAGCCCATCACCTTGGCGCAGCCCAGCACCGAAAGCATCGTGATTACCGTCGGCATCATCTGCTTGACAGTCGCGGCCAGCACCTCGCCTATCAGACGCGGCGAAGCGCCCTGAATCGCACCGCCGATAAACGCGGCCAGGAAGATCCAAACACCCGGCGTGTTGATCCACGAAAACGTAAGCGTACCGGGGTTCTCGCCGCAATACACCTGCACGTGGCTCGCAAACGGCGCGAGCGCGGCGTGCACGACGGGAACCAGGTTGGAGGTACCCAGCAGCAGCACAAAAATTAGGATGAAGCACGACCAGGCCGAAAGCGCCGATTTAACGGTGAGCTGTTCGCCGGAATCGATATTCATATGGAAGCGCGCGTCCAAATGCCCCGACTTCTCGGCGCGCATGGCAAGCGCGGCGGTCAGTGCGAGCGACACGATGGAACCCACGACCACGGCAAGCTCGGGGCCCACAAACATAGCGACGACCAGGGCCGCACCTACAAAGGACACACCGGAAAGCAGTGCCACGCCGGCAACGCCGTGCAGACGCTC
>CAJMPE010000159.1 GCA_905215275.1 uncultured bacterium
TCGTGGGTGCGAAGGGCTCGACCCCCGCCTCCGCAATCAGCGAAGAGGTGGAGCAAGAACAGAGCACGGGTGCCGATGGGATTCCTGAGTCCGAGCAAGCAATCGTTGATGGTGGATCTTCGTCTGCAGAGTAGATACGGCGATTTACATGATTGAAAGCGGGCGAGCCGGGGGACTGACTCGCCCGCTTTTTCATCGCGCTAGCGCTTCTTTGGAATCGACCTAAGGCGAGCGAACCATAGGGCTGCGGCACCTGAGGTCAGGAGTGCGGTGATGCAAGCGGCGATGGGAACTGATCCTGTTGCCGGTAGGTCCTGCGGTAGGGTACAGCGTTGAATGACACGGTCCTCGTCATGTGACTCAAGTTTATCGCCGCCGCCGTTGCGGCAAAGATCGACGCGCGCGCTGTTGGCAAGTGCGGCTTGGGGCGTATAGGACGACGTTGCCTGCATATGCACGACTGCGCCTCGGGCATCCGAGCTAAGGACCGCCTTGGCATCGTCAAGATCGTCATGCTCGTCTTTAAGGTCATCCCGGGTCCAAGAGTCCGCCTCGCTTCTGGTTGTAAAGTCGGCGGCTACCGCACCGTATTCAAAACGGATGCCCGTGATGACGGCGTCGCCTGTAAGATCGATCTCTTTCGTATCGAGCGTGACGGACTTGTCCGTCGGGATATCTGCTTTCCATAGGTGCCACCCGTCGTAATCGACGAGACGCATATCGTCGCCCAGCAGCTTTGTAACCTCTTCTGTTTCGAGCCAAGGATTGCGATGCCCGTCGTCAAGCGTTGCATTGACCTGCTTGCCCGTATCGTCTGTTCCTGCCGGAGACGTTCGATACCACACGTTGCACAGCCCGTTTAGATCACCGACTGCAATAGGGGTTTCAACGGCAACAAGTTTCGCTGCGCCATCTTTGTCGCACTCAAGGTCGTCGGTGATGGTCAACTCGTCGACCCAGGTGCTCGACTCATTTTTGGCGTCGATGGTATAGGAGAAGGCGCCTTGCGTGTTGGCCCGTGCTTTGGCTCGGTTTTTTCCGTCGCCGTTGGCAACGAGTTTGCTTACGACTGGCTGTGCAATCTCTTGGCGCTTATCGATGCGTCCCCTGATCTCGATGGGGGTATCCTTCATGGCTACGGTTTGAACTTCTCCCGTGGCCTTTACTTCAAACGTTATCTCTTCGGCGAGGTCGTAGGTACGCGGAGACATCGTTTCGCGCAGGGTGTAGGTGCCGGGTGAAAGGTGCTCAATGTGGTGCGGTTTGCCGGATGAAGTCCAAGAATCGATTTCGTTGCCATTGAAGTCGCAGAGGACAAGCTCGGCGCCTGTCACTTCCTGACCTCCGCACGCGTCGACTTTGGAGACATCGATCTTGGTGTAGTCGTTGGAAACGTCAAGGTGCGCTTCGATCACGGGTGTTTGCTGGTCAGCGTACGACAACTTCACGGTATGTGGGGTCGGGTTGAGCAGGTAACCTTCGGGCGCTTGTGTCTCGACGACCTCGTAGATGGCGGTACCGCATCCCAACGAAAGATGGTCGACTCGCGCATGACCCCGTTCGTCGGTTGTAACGGTGGCGACGGTTTCGCCATCCAGGGCGACGATGCTGTCGTCGGCTCGCACGATGTCGCCGCCAGCGCGGATGTCAAACGTGGCTCCAGCGAGGGTGCGCCCATCTACGGCATCCGTCTTAATGATTTCGATGCTTCCGGTTGCTGCGTCGTCATAGAACGAGGCGACGGCGACCGGTGTCAGATTCCTGTCGGCGGGAATCGTTATCTCCAGGTCTTCTCCGCGCAGATACGGTTCTTTGGCCGATGCCTCGTGCACGTAGTATGTTCCGGGATTAAGTGATTCGGGCAGCGTGACGGCGCCGGCTGTATCGGTTGTGAAGGTATTCATTACATTGTGGGTCGGATACCAACATGTTTGCGAGACGGGCTCGTGGTGGCTATCGAGCAGCTGGAACGTAAAGCCGGCAAGTGGTACGGTGCCGCCGGTCTGAGCATCGCGCTTTACGATTTGAAGGTGTGTCGATAGGGCATGGTTGTCAACGATGTACTGAAGCTCGGCGCCGTCTGCGGTCTGCTCTGCTGTGATGGTCCATTCCCCTGCTTGCTTAAATCCCTCAGGGACCGTTTCTACAACCTCGCGAACGGTGTAGCCCGCGCGGTCGTAGGGAATGGCACCGTGGGCGCTGGCGGGTCGCTTGCCTGCGCCAAACCATGCTTCGGGCTGGTCTTTGGTGGAGGCAAAGCCGTAAACGTTTGTGGTCAACGTGCCGACGACTTGTTGGGAGCTATTGCTGACAACTTCAAAGACGACGCCTCCCGCCGGCTGCTCAAGGCCGGACTCATCGTTATCGCCATGGTCCTTAAACTTCGAGATTTCAAGGTCAAAGGCGATGGGGATGTTGGGAATACGGCTTTCGAGTTCAACGATGCCCGTATCTCCGAGTTGCTCGGCACCGACGGTGTAGCTCCAACAGTCGTTTGAAATCAGGTAGCCCTCGGGCGCTTTCGATTCGTAGATGGTAAAGGTACCCAGAGGAACGTCGTCGAGAATCGCCTGTCCGTTTTCGTCGGTCGTAAGGGTGCGAGTCCAGCCGGGAGTTGATTGCGAGACGCAGGTGAATTCAGCGCCCGCAAGCGACGCCCCAACTTGGGCACCGGCATCCGTGGCGGCATCGATTTTTGCAATACGCAAGGTGATGGTGCCGGGCTGCTCGTTGACGGTGACATGTTCGCCGCTGTTTTGTGTGGTGAAGGCTATTCGGTCGCTTCGAGGGATATAGCCTGCCGGGGCTTTGGTTTCGACCAGGTAATATGCCGTATTGGGCAAAAGCGTTGCTTGTGCACGCCCGTTTTCGTCCATCTGGATAGTGCCGACGCGTGCATCGCCCGCACTTTCAAAGATATCGAAGGTTGCGCCACCGAGTCTGTAGGTGTCGTTACCGGCGGTGATGTCAGCCTGGGACGATTGCTTTTGGAAAGATATGGAGACGGCGGGCAGAACATAGAGCATGTCCTGGTGTCGACCCTCGCCCGAGACCGGGCCGTAATAACGCCTGGCTCGATGTGGGGCTGCCTTAATGGATCCGGATTTAGCGCTGTCGTAGAGCCAACGTGCAGCCGCTACGGCCTCGGCGTTTTCGTAAAATCTACCGCTCCTGGCAACTCCCTTGCTATTTGTATACGAATAGGTGCCGTCGGGGTGCGTGGTTCCGTTGAGCATCCACACGGCAATCTGGGTGGCGGCGCGGGCGAGATCGGGCGACAGATTGTGGCCGCCAAAGGATGTATTGGAGGGGTATCCGTGACAGACGATGGCGGCAAATTCGTCATCGAGCCATGTCCAGCCCTGGTTATATGTGCGCCATGGCCCTCCCGGCTTGCTGGGGCCGGGACAGTCTTGATTCATACAGTACGAAATCGAAGTGTCCTGTGCCTCGTATTTACCGACACCGAAGGGGCCGCAACCGTCGCTTATGGTGCGGAAATTAAGGGAGTCACTCCCGTCGACAGCGAGTGCGGCCCCTGGGGCCAGGCAGCCGATCAGAAAAAAGAGGAGCAGGAGCAGCGGGCCTGTTGCGATTGCGCTGTGGACAGAGTGCGTGGGTGCGTTGGACATGGCTGCTCCTTATCCCTCGTGCGCCGCACGGGGAGGCCGCGGCGCTTGGGATGAGGCTACCGCCATGGTTCATGCGGGTAAGTACCAGAAGCTGACCAAAAGCTTGCCCGATTTGTGACAAATCGAGCTCAAATACAACAATCAGATAAAAGCGCAGGTAGAAGATGGTAAGAAAAGAAAGACAAAGGTCCTCATCTCCACAATTGGCGCGGTTTTCAAACGATTCTCCACAGCTAAAACAAGCATCGACACCCTTGTATCAAACAAGACAACCGCGTTATACTAGCCAACACACAAGCGGGCATCGCCAAGTGGTAAGGCATCAGCTTCCCAAGCTGACACTCGCGGGTTCGAGTCCCGTTGCCCGCTCCATTCGAATTTCAGGCACGGTAACGTTTCGTTACCGTGCCTTTTTCAATAAAGTGCCGGGACTCGAACCCGACAGGGTGCGAGCGCCTACAACGGCTGTTTTGTCGCGCCCTAGTCAAACAAGCTCGGCATGTCGTTTTCCTTCATGAGAGCGCCGGCAGACGGCAAGGCCTGTGCGCAGAATCGATCCGTCCAAGCTTCGCTTCCCAAGAAGTCTTCTGCCGCGCCCACAGCGGTGACGATACGATTCTTCTTTGCCGTGAACGC
>CAJMPE010000160.1 GCA_905215275.1 uncultured bacterium
TGGAATAGTTCCTGTTTGGCCGTCATGAGGGGTTAAACAGGAACTATTCCACCGCAACTTATCGGTGGCGTGTTTGGTTGGTGCCTGTTGATGGTCTGGGTATCGGGGAGGGCGGGCTCCGCTATAATCGCCTAGAACATTAAATGGAAACGGGACGGGAGCCATATATGCGCCAGGGTTTCGACAACGCGAAGTATATCGAGCTGCAGGCCGCTCATATTAAAGAGCGTATCTCGCAGTTTGGCGGCAAGCTGTATTTGGAGTTTGGCGGCAAGCTGTTTGACGACTATCACGCGAGTCGCGTGCTGCCGGGTTTTGAACCGGACAGCAAGTTTCGCATGCTCAAGAGCATTGCCGATGACGTTGAGGTCATCATCGCGATCAACGCGAACCACATCGAGAAGAATAAGGCCCGTGGCGACCTGGGCATTACCTATGACGAGGACGTCTTGCGCCTGGTCGACCTGTTCCGCGGCAACGGTTTTGCTGTCGCGGCCGTGGTTATCACCCAGTACGCCGGCCAGCCCGCCGCCGATGTCTTCCGCAATCGCCTGAACGCGCTCGGCATTCCCGCCAAGCTGCACTATCCCATCGAGGGCTATCCCCACGACGTCGATCTGATCGTGTCCGACGACGGCTACGGCAAGAACGAGTTTGTCGAGACCACCCGTCCGCTCGTCGTGGTCACCGCGCCGGGTCCTGGCTCGGGTAAGCTCGCCACCTGCCTGTCGCAGCTTTATCACGAGCACAAACACGGCACCGCCGCCGGCTACGCCAAGTTCGAGACCTTCCCGGTCTGGAACCTTCCCCTCACGCATCCGGTCAACATCGCCTACGAGGCGGCCACGGCAGATCTCGACGACGCCAATATCATCGACTCCTTCCACTTGGAGGCCTACAACAAGACCACGGTCAACTACAACCGTGACGTCGAGGCCTTCCCGGTGGTCCGTGCTCTGATGGAAAAGATCCTGGGCAAGAGCCCCTACCAGAGCCCCACGGACATGGGCGTCAATATGGTCGGTTTTGCCATTACCGATGACGATGCCTGCCGCGACGCTTCCAAGATGGAGATCGTCCGCCGCTACTTTACCGCGGTCGAAAATGTGCGCCGTACCGGCGTGGGCGATGAGCAAGTCGACCGTCTCAAGATCATTATGAAGAAGGCTGGTATCGACAAGAATTACTCGCCGGCACGCTCGGCCGCCCTTACCAGGGAGCAGCTGACGGGTGGCCCCGTAGGCGCCATGGTCATGCCCGATGGCTCCGTGGTGACCGGCAAGACTTCCACGCGCCTGGGCGCCGCGAGCTCGCTCATCATGAATGCACTAAAGCATGTCTCGGGCGTTGACCTTGAGCTCGAGGTCATTAGCGATGAGGCGATCGAGCCTATCAGCAAGCTCAAGACGCATTTCCTGGGTAGCAAGAACCCGCGCCTGCACACCGACGAGACGCTTATGGCGCTCTCGATCACCTCGGCAACGAGCGAGACGGCGGCCCGCGTCCTTTCGGGCTTGGAGCAGCTGCGCGGCTGCGATGCCTTCTTTAGCGTGATCATCTCGCCGACGGACGAGACGGTGTTGCGCAAACTGGGCATCAACGTGTGCTGCGAGCCCAAGTTCGAGCGTCGTGGCTTCTTCCACCGCTAAGCCTGGAGAAATTGGTCTGAAAGGGGCACATCGGGTATACATTCGGTGTGCCCCTTTTATCAACAAAAGCTACCGTTTAACCTAAAATTAGCCCGTTTACCTGCCTATAAGTGATTTGGGCGGTATACAATAACCCTAATTGTTTCATCCTTTTGCGGGGATGCCGCATGATGGATGTTGCCGGCCATCATGGGGTGTGCCGGTCGCGCACGGTGCAAGTGATGCCCGTGCTCGGTTTGAGGAGGCTGCCATGGCTGGCAAGGGTCGTGCGAGTGTCAACGATATGAAGCGTGTCGAGGTGCAGGTGCTGATGGAGATCGCACAGCAGTCCGAAGACAACGGCGGATTTTATGGCTTTTCGCGAAAGACGCTTGCCGAGCGTGTGGGGGTGTCTCCGTATCGCGCCCGCGCGGCAATTGAGCGCTTGGAATCCGAAGACATCATTGAGGTCGTCTCGCGCTACAGCGACGACGGCGGCCAGCTCGCAAATGGTATTTGTCTTACGGAGCGTGGCGAATGGTATCTAGAGGGCATCCGTGCTGGTATGCTCGTGCAGGACTTGATCAAGGACGAAATCGCCGATCGATAACAGCGCACATTCATAGTGGAAACGACGCCGCCTGGGCAACTGGGCGGCGTTTTGTTTCGAGATGGAGAAATGCGATTGCGCGTAAGAAAAATTGTGTGCGGCGCGCTTCGCGAGTATTACAATGAAGACCCGTAAGATGTGTATGGACAACTTCTACGGGAAGCGCAGGTAACTCAATATGACCAAGCATGTGTTCGTGACCGGCGGCGTGGTTTCGTCTCTGGGCAAGGGTATTACCGCGGCCTCGCTGGGCCGTCTGCTCAAGTCGCGCGGCTACAAGGTAACGATGCAAAAGGCCGACCCGTATCTGAACGTCGACCCCGGCACCATGAGCCCGTTCCAGCATGGCGAGGTCTTTGTGACCGAGGATGGCTACGAGTCCGATCTGGACCTGGGCCACTACGAGCGCTTTATTGACGAGAACCTGACCCGCGATTCCAACTTTACGACTGGTGCCATCTATAAGAGCCTGATCGCTCGTGAACGTCGCGGTGACTTTTTGGGCGGCACCGTGCAGGTGATTCCGCACGTCACGAACGCCATTAAGGATAAGTTCCGTCGTATTGAGGAGCAGACCGGCTCCGACGTGGTCATCACTGAGTTGGGCGGCACCATCGGTGACATCGAGTCGCAGCCGTTTGTCGAGGCCATTCGTCAGTATCGCAAGGAGGCCGGCCCCGAGAACGTCTGCTACATCCACGTGTCGCTCGTTCCCTATATCGCCGCCGCCCACGAGGTCAAGACCAAGCCCACGCAGCATTCCGTCAAGGAGCTGCGTTCCATCGGCGTGCAGCCCGACTTCATCGTATGGCGCAGCGACCACGAGATTTCCTCGGGCGTTCGCGACAAAATCGCCCTGTTCTGCGACGTTGACCCGGGCAATGTGCTCGCATGCATCGACGCGCCGAGCATTTATTCGGTGCCCCTCGCGCTGCATGACCAGCATTTCGACGAGAAGGTGCTCGCGAAGCTGGGCCTTCCTGTGGAAGACGTCGACCTCACTCCGTTGCGCAAGTTCCTCTCGGCGCAGGCCGATTGCGAGGGCGAAGTGAACATTGCCATCGTGGGCAAATATGTGAAGCTTCCCGATGCGTATCTCTCCATTATGGAAGCGCTCCATCATTCGGGCGTGGCAAATGGCGTGAACGTGAACCTGAACCTCATTGATGCGGAAAAGGTCGACGACGAAACTGCCGAAGAGCTGCTTGGCGCTATGGACGGCATTTTGGTGCCGGGCGGTTTTGGCCAGCGCGCTTTTGAGGGCAAAATCGCGGCTGCACGTTACGCCCGCACGCACAACGTGCCCTACTTCGGCATTTGCTTGGGCCTGCAGGCTGCCGTGTGCGAGTTCGCGCGCGACGTTGTCGGCCTGTCGGGTGCGACGTCTTCGGAGTTCGATGAGAACGCCGAGTATCAGGTTATTTCGATTATGCCCGACCAGAAAGATATTGACGAAAAGGGCGGCACCATGCGTTTGGGCGCGTACCCGTGCAAGCTCGAAAAGGGTACCAAGGCATTCGATATCTATGGTGAGGAAGTCATCTACGAGCGCCATCGCCATCGTTACGAGGTGAACAACGAGTATCGCGGTAAGCTCCAAGAGGCCGGCATGGTGATTTCCGGCGTCTCGCCCGATGGCCGTCTCACTGAGATGATCGAGCTGCCGAACCATCCGTGGTTCGTGGCGAGCCAGGCCCACCCCGAATTCAAGAGCCGCCCAACCAAGCCCCATCCGTTGTTCAACGGTTTCGTTGCTGCCGCGCTCAAACATCGCGACGAGGAATAAAAACCTGAGGCCTAAAAAGAATGAGGAGCGATCGCTTGGCGCGGCGCTCCTCTTTTTTAGGGCGGAGGATAGAAATCGTGTTTGCCTCAGAAGGCATCGATTTAGGTCGATGCCTTCTTTACATGCATGGGGTTCGTCGGGCCCATGGAAACGTTCGGGCAAAATGCGTGCCTGCGTAGTCGCCGTTGCGGTGTTTTGGCCGAGATGTGCGCGGAACG
>CAJMPE010000161.1 GCA_905215275.1 uncultured bacterium
CTTCGGAGCCGCGGACAAGGCGCCACACATGGTCGAGGACGTTCTGAAAACTAAGCCCGGCCCCCGCCGGACAGGTCACACTACTCGCAGAGCAGCTTAGCGATCTGGACGGCGTTGGTTGCCGCGCCCTTACGGATTTGGTCGCCACAGCACCAGAAGGTGATGCCGCGCGCAGCCTCGGGGTTCGAGATGTCGCGGCGTACGCGACCGACCCAAATCAGGTCCTGGTCGGAGGTGTCCATCGGCATGGGGAAGCGGTCGTGCGCATCCTCGGCGCTCATGTCGTCAACCAGCTTCACGCCCGGAGCGGCAGCCAGCGCGGCACGGGCCTCCTCAACCGTAATGTCACGCTCGAACTCGAGCGTAATGCTCTCGGAGTGCGAGCGCAGCACAGGCACGCGCACGCAGGTGCAGTTCACGCGCAGCTCGGGCAGGTGCATGATCTTGCGGCCCTCGTTTTGCAGCTTCATCTCCTCGGAGGTAAAGCCCTCCTCCTTGACGCCGCCGATCTGCGGAATCAGGTTACTCGCCAGCTGGGCGGCAAACGCGCGCGGCTCGGGAATCTCCTCGCCACGGCCCAGGGCGGCCAACTGAGCCTCGAGCTCGGCCATGCCGGGGGGGCCAGCACCCGAAGCCGCCTGGTACGTCGAGACGATCATGCGCTTCACGCCGGCGAGCTGATGCAGCGGCCACGTGGGAACCAGGCCGATGATGGTCGCGCAGTTGGGATTGGCGATAAGGCCGTGATGCCACTTGATATCGTCGGCATTGATCTCGGGCACGACCAGCGGCACCTCGGGATCCATGCGGAAGGCATGGCTGTTGTCGACCACGACAGCACCGCGCTTGACGGCCTCGGGCAGTAGCTCCTTCGCGATATCGTCGCCGGCGGCTCCGAGCACGATGTCACAGCCCTCAAAGGCCTCGGGGCAAGCCTCTTCGATCACAATCTGCTCGCCGCGGAACTCGACGGTTTTGCCCGCAGAACGCGCGCTCGCCAGCAGCTTGAGCTTACCGACCGGGAACTCCTGCTCGTTAAGGCACTCGAGCATCTGGGTGCCCACGGCTCCCGTCGCGCCCAAAATAGCAACCGTGTACTGTTTCATGCTTCCCCCTTTAAAGGTTTTGGCTTTTGCCCGCACGCCGAGCAGGCTGATTATTGTTGCCAGTGTATACAAGAACGGGGCAGGCACGAAACCCGCCCCGTCGAAACGAAACCGAAACGAAACGCCCCGCCGTAGATTTTTGAGGCGAGTCCCAAAAATCTAGCGAGATAGCAGCTACTTGTGGAGCGCAGCCAGAGCGGGATCAACCGGCGCGGGAGCCTCCAAGTCGGAGACCTTCACAATGCCGTTCTCGTCGGAGAAAGCACGGTAGATGGTCTGAATCGCCAGGTCGAAATCCTTCTCCTCGACACCGATAATGATGTTGATCTCGTCGCAGCTCTGCGAAATCATGCGCACGCTCACGCCGGCCTGGCCAAGCATGCCAAACAGATGGCCCGAGATACCTGCGCGGCCACGCAGGTTACGGCCGACGGTCGCGATGAGCGCCAGGCCCTCGACAACCTCGATCTCGAGCGGCTCGACCTCCTGCTGAATGTCGCCCACGAGCGAGTACAGCGAGTCGTGCACGTCCTGCTCCTGCACCACGGCGCCAAAGCGGTCGACACCGGTGGGCATGTGCTCGACGGAAACGTCATAGCGCTCGAAGACCGAAAGCGCGCGGCGCATAAAGCCAACACGGGGCTTGGTGCGGTCGCGGGCAACGTTGATGGCGACAAAGCCGCGCTTGCCGGTCACGCCGGTAATGATGGGCTCTGCCTCACCCTCATCAGCCGTCTCGCTAATGATGGTGCCGGGGTCCTGCGGCGCATTGGTGTTCTTGATGACCAGCGGAATACCCGCCTCGCGCACGGGGAACACGGCCTCCTCGTGCAGGACGCTTGCACCCATGTACGAAAGTTCGCGCAGCTCCTCGTAGGTAACGCGCGCAATGGGCTGAGCCTCGGGCACAATGCGAGGATCGGCAGAATAGAAGCCCGAGACGTCGGTCCAGTTCTCGTACAGGTCGGCACCCAGGCACTTGGCCAGGATCGAGCCGGAAATATCGCCGCCACCACGGTCGAGCAGCTTGATCTGGCCCTCACGCGTCGCGCCGTAGAAACCGGGCATAACAAAGCCGCCCTGCTGACCGTACTCCTGCACCAGCTCGGAGGTGCGATTCATGCTGAGCGTACCGTCATGATGGAACGCCACAACCGTCGCGGCGTCCAGGAACGGCAGGCCCAGGTACTCCGCCATCAGGCGAGCGGTGAAATACTCGCCACGGCTCACGAGCTCCTCGGTAGAGTAGTCGCCCGAGCGGGCGCGCTCGGCAAAGGCCGCGAACTCCTCGCGGATGGGATAGGTGAGCTCCAGCTCGTCAGCGATATCAAAATAGCGCTGGCCAATGTCCTCGAGCAGCTCCTCACACGACACGTGATACTTAACGTGCGCGTTAACCAGGTAGAGCAGGTCGGTCACCTTGGTGTCGCCCTTAAAGCGGCGGCCGCAGGCGGAAACCACCACAAAACGGCGGGCAGGGTCGGCATCGACGATGGCCTTGATCTTCTTGAAGTGTTCGGCGTCGGCGACCGACGAGCCGCCAAACTTGGCAATCTTAATCATGGGCTTGAGGTTACCTTTCTAAAAGCCTCTGCAAACCTGTTTTGCGCGCTCTGATACCATGGTTTCACCGATTGGGACCAAGGCATCCGAGGAGCAGTGTTATATGGGAACTTATCATAGTACACGAGGACGCACTTTATCGTGCTCAAGTAAGGTGGCAATCCGCACCGGCATCGCTCCCGACGGGGGTTTGTTTGTCTCGGACGAGCTCGGCACCCAGCAGGTCGATATCAGCTCGCTTGCAGATAAATCGTACTTTGAAATCGCTCAAGATGTGTTGGGAATGTTACTGAATGATTACACGGCCGAAGAAATTTCGGCGTGTGTCGACGAGGCATACCGCGGCACGTTCGCGAGTGAAGAGGTTACGCCGCTCGTCAAACTCGACGCTGCGCCGGGCGCCGACGCCCCTCAGACCTATGTGATGGAGCTCTTTGGCGGCCCCACAAGCGCCTTCAAGGACGTCGCCCTGCAGATGCTCCCCCGTCTGATGGCCCGCACTTCCGCCAGGGACGGCGGCGCCGAGCGCATCATGATCGTCACCGCCACGTCGGGCGACACGGGCAAGGCCGCGCTCGCCGGTTTTGCCGACGCTCCGGGCACGGGCATCACCGTCTTTTATCCCGAGGGCAAGGTCAGCCGCGTCCAGAACCTGCAGATGTCCACGCAGGAGGGCGACAACGTCGCCGTCTGCGGCATCCGCGGCAACTTTGACGACGCTCAGAGCGCCGTCAAGCGCATCTTTGCCGATAAGGAACTTGCCGAGCGTCTGGAGGCCGCCGGCACGGTGCTTTCGAGCGCCAACTCCATCAATGTCGGTCGCCTGGTACCGCAGGTCGTCTACTACTTTGCCGCCTATGCGCAGCTGCTGCGCGCCGGCGCCATCGAGGCCGGCGATGCCGTGGAGTTCTGCGTACCGACCGGCAACTTTGGCGATATCTTGGCCGGCTACTACGCCAAGCGCATGGGCCTGCCCGTCGCCAAGCTCGTCGTGGCGAGCGACAAGAACAACGTGCTTGCCGACTTCCTGACCACCGGCGTTTACGACCGTAACCGCCCGTTCTTCACGACCATCTCGCCGTCGATGGATATCCTCATCAGCTCCAACCTCGAGCGCATGCTCTACTTCCTGTCCGATGGCGACTGCGAACTCGTTGCCGGCCTTATGGAGCAGCTGGCACAGACTGGTCGCTACGAGGTTCCCGCCGACCTGCTGGCAAAGATTCAGAGCGTCTTTGGCTGCGGTTGGGCCAACGAGGACGAGGTCCGCGCTGCCATCAAGAGCTGCTGGGACGCAAATGGCTACGTGATCGACCCGCACACCGCTTGCGGCTATCACGTCTTTGAGCAGGTCGCTCCCGCCGAGGGTGCCAAGGCCCGCGTGCTGCTTTCGACCGCAAGCCCCTACAAGTTCCCGCGCGCCTGCTGCGACGCCCTGGGCCTCGACGTTCCCGAGGATGATTTTGAGGCTATGCGCGTACTCGAGCAGGCCACCAACACGGTCGCCCCGACCCAGCTCGCCGAGCTCGAGTCCAAGACCGTCCGCTTCGAAGACGTCTGCGACGT
>CAJMPE010000162.1 GCA_905215275.1 uncultured bacterium
AGGTGAGAGGCAAAGGTCCCGCCCTCCTCGGTGATCTTGCGCAGCTTTGCGAGGCTGAACACCTGAAATCCGCCGCTGTCGGTGAGGATGGGGCCGTTCCAGCGGGTAAACTTGTGCAGACCGCCCATCTCTGCCACCAGCTTGTCGCCAGGACGCAGATGCAGATGGTAGGTGTTGCAGAGCATGACCTGCGCACCGATGTCCTTCAGGTCATGGGCAGACAGGCCGCCCTTGATGGCGCCGGCGGTGGCAACATTCTGGAATGCGGGGGTCTGCACCGTGCCGTGTACGGTCTTGAACTCGCCCCGCCGGGCGTTGTGCTCCTGCTTGAGCAGCTTGTAGGTCGTCAAAGAAGGCATAATATTTTTTCCTTTCTGCGCACGGAAAACAGCCGTGCATCCTGCCGCAGGGGGCGTATGCTCTCGCTGCGGATACAGAGTCGGGATATTACAGCGGCGAAGCGCTATAATAGTTACAAAATCAGCATCGCATCGCCAAAGCTGAAGAAGCGGTAACGTTCTTCGATAGCGGCGGCGTAGGCGTCCATGATCTGGTCGCGGGTGGCAAGTGCGCTCACGAGCATCATGAGCGTGGAGCGCGGCACGTGGAAGTTCGTGATCAGCGCGTCGACCACGTGATAGGTCGAGCCGGGCATGAGGTAGAGCTGCGTCGTCGCGTTCTCACGCACCACGATGTCACCGCGGCCAAGTGTATCGGCCCCGTCCTCGCGGCCCTCAAAATAGCGCGCCGTCACTGCCGGATCGGACACCGGCGCGTCCGCGTCAAAGGCGCTTTCGAGCGAGCGCACTGCGGTGGTACCGACAGCAATCACGCGGTGCCCCTCGGCCTTCGCCTTATGCACGGCGTCGACAACCTCCTGCGACACGTGATAGCGCTCCGTGTGCATCACGTGCTGCGTGGGATCGTCCTCCTCCACCAGACGGAAGGTATCGATACCCACCTCGAGCTCGACGGCGGCAAACTTGGCACCCTTGGCCTCGATAGCGGCCATGAGCTCGGGAGTAAAATGCAGACCCGCCGTGGGAGCAGCGGCCGAGTGCTCCTCCTTCATGGCGTACACGGTCTGATATTTCTCGGGATCGCCCTCGTAATCGGTAATGTAGGGCGGCAGCGGCACGTGGCCGGCAGCATGGATGGCCTCGTCGAGCGTGCGCGGATCGCCGGCGGCATTGCAACCGGCCGGCTCAAAACGCACCAGGCGGCCGCCGCGGCTATCGGTGACAAAGTCGACAACCTCGGCCGTCAGCACCACGGGAGCCCCCTCGGGCGCATGGGCGCCACCGGCGCGATACTCAATATGAGCACCGGGCTTCAGGCGCTTGCCCGGCTTGACCAAGCACTCCCAAACATGGCCCAGCGGATCCACGTCCTCGCGGCGCTTGAGCAGCAGGGTCTCGACCACGCCGCCCGAGCCGGCCTTGCGACCGATCAGGCGGGCCGGCATCACGCGCGTCTTGTTGATGACGAGCACATCGCCCGGCTCGATATAGTCGATGATATCGCGGAAGATGCGGTGCTCGACGGTGCCACCATGCTCCAGCGGCGTTCCCGCCTGGGAGCCTTTGCGATCCACCACCAACAGGCGGCAGGAGTCACGCGGCTCGGCAGGCGCCTGAGCAATCAGTTCCTCAGGAAGGTTGTAGTCAAAATCATCGGTACGCATAGACACGTCGGATTCTCCTTATATAGCTAAAGTCCGTTCTACATCCTAGCAGGCTGACGTCCCAAATGAACTACTTTTTGGCGGCTTTGCGCTCGTCGCGGATGCGGGCGCGGTCCATGGCCGCCTCGACAGCCGAGAAGCGGCAACCACAGTAGTTCTGCCGATACATGCCAAGCTCGCGCGAACGGCGTGTCGCCTCGGGGTAATACGGGCGAAAATCGCGAATCACCGGGGTGAGCCCATGTGCCGCCGCCAAGCGCTCAAGCACGTCATTGCAGGTATCGAACAGCTGGTACGGCGAGACGGCGAGCGTCGTGCCCACAAACTCAAACCCGCGCTCCTGGGCCACGCGGCACGCCTCGGCCAAGCGCAAGGCATAGCACGCGCGACAGCGACGAGGCCGATCGGCGCCCAGCGGTGCCACGCCGGCCTCCCAGCGATCGCGGTCCTCCCCCGCCTCGATAAGCTCGATGTCGCCATCGGCACACCACCGGCGCAGCTCGTCCAAACGCCGTTGCCATTCATCGTGAGGCTGAATATTGGGGTTGGTCCAGCAAATCGTGGGCTCAAACCCCTCCTCGCACAGCAGGCGAACCGGCTCAAGCGAGCATGGTGCACAGCACGCATGCAGCAACAACGACTTCATCGACATCTCCTCACCCAAAAAAGCGCACGCCAAAGGACGTATCCTCGCAGGCGACAATGCGGCGGTCGCGCAAAATGGTCCGCACGTAATACCAGTCGCCTACACAGCCCGACAAATGCAAGCCGGCCGCCAAGTAGCACAGCAGCGGATAGCCCGAAAACGCAAACCCCAGGGCAAGCGTTGTCGTCACAACAACCGTCGGTGCCAGGCAAACCGCCACGTACCGCCGGCGAGAATACACAACGCCTTCGGCGCAGGCATAAATCATGCACGTCTCACGGTTCGCTCCAAAAGTCACGTGCGCACCCGCGGGCGCAAACAACTTAAAGAACGCTGCATGCACCAGCTCGTGCACGGCAAATGACGCCGCAGAAACCGCAGCCAAGCCGACTATCCAGCCCACGACCGCCGTCCAACCGCCCGCGTCAGCCGCATCCAGGTCCGCGGGTCCGCCCAGCAGCATAAACACCGGCACCAGGCACACGGCAAATGCGCCAAGCACGGCCATCCCCCACACAAAGCAGGCGTGCAGAAAATCCTCGTCTTCAAACGCATGTATGTTGGAAATCTCATTCATAGCATCTTAGGATAGCGCCCCTGCCACGTACCCGTCAGCATGTGCGATAATGTCGAACGATATGCACGAATTGACCACCGCGCCGCCGAGCCCCGCGCCCGGCCGCGCTCTCACCATATGCGAAGGAGTCCCATGGCATCCAAATACTCCATGAACGACCGTCCCAGCTGGCCTCGCCGCGCCATCGTTACCGCCGGCGAGCCCTATGGCAACAAGGGCCTTCACTTTGGCCACGTTGGCGGCGTCTTTGTC
Organism: uncultured bacterium; assembly: GCA_905215275.1. Lineage (GTDB taxonomy): Bacteria > Actinomycetota > Coriobacteriia > Coriobacteriales > Coriobacteriaceae > Collinsella. The sequence goes on from CAJMPE010000162.1 coordinate 3,160, forward strand.
CCGGCCGACTTCTTCGCCCGTTTCCTGCGGGACCGTCTGGGCCGCGAGAACGTCATCTTCACCTCGGGCACCGACTGCTATGGCTCGCCCATCATGGAGAGCTACCGCAAGCTCAAGGAGAACGAGGGCTACGACAAGTCCATTAGCGAGTATGTCGAGTCCAATCACTCCCGCCAGGCTGCGACCCTCAACAACTACAACATCAGCTGCGACATCTACGGCGGCTCGGGCCTTGAGCCGGCTGCGCAGATTCACAACGAGGTTACCGCCGAGATTATCGAGCGCCTGCACGAGCAGGGCACCATCTCCAAACGCTCCACGCTGCAGTTCTACGATGCCAAGGCCGGCACGTTCCTCAACGGCCGTCAGGTGATCGGCCGCTGCCCCATCCAGGGCTGCAAGTCCGAGAAGGCCTATGCCGACGAGTGCGACCTGGGCCACCAGTTTGAGCCCGAGGAGCTCATCGCGCCCAAAAGCCAGCTCACCGGCGAGGTGCCCGAGCTGCGCCCGGTCGACAACCTCTACTTCGACCTGCCGGCCTACCTCGACTTTATGAAGACCTATACCGCCAAGCTCGCCCAGAACCCGCAGGTTCGCTCCGTGGTCTCCAAGACCATGGAGGAGTGGCTGCTTCCCGCACAGCTCTATATTCAAAATAAATTCCGCGAGGCATTCGACGCCATCGAATCCGAGCTGCCCGAGCACACCATCGTGGAGCCCGAGGGCAACAAGAGCTCCTTCACCGTGGTCTTCCCCAGCTGGAAAGAGCGCGACGAGGCCCATGCGGTCTTGGGACGCGGAGGCGTTCGCTTCCGCTCCGGCAAGGCACTTGTACCCTTCCGCATCACCGGCAACATCACCTGGGGCGTCCCCGTTCCCGAAATCGACGGCGTGCATGACGTAACCTGTTGGTGCTGGCCCGAAAGCCTCTGGGCGCCCATCAGCTATACGCGTGCCGTCCTCGCCCGCGATGCCAAGCGCTTGGGCATCACCGAGGGCGTGGCAGCACAGGACGCGGCCCTCATGGGCGAGCCCTCGGTCGATTCCACACA
>CAJMPE010000163.1 GCA_905215275.1 uncultured bacterium
TGCCTTTAAAGGCCTCAACAGTCCGTATTTCACCGCAACTTATTGAAGGTTGGCTGCGAACGATTTCTCTATCGGGAGTCGGCGTAGGGTTTTGTTGTCGGAATACCGTAACCGCGCATCATGGCACCGAACGATTCTACTTCGTAGGTGTCCGAGAGTTTGAAATGAATGACGTTGTGGCCCATGGCGCGAAGGTTCGCATCGCGCATGAGGGCCGCTCGATAGGTTTTTGCCGCCGCTTGCTCCGGATCATTTTGAGCTTCGTCTTCAAACTTACCCAGCCCATGCAGCTCTGCCAGCGTCCATGAGCCGTCTGGCATCTGCCAGCCATAATCTGCTAGATAATAGCCAGCGTTTCCTGGTCGCGGTATCTCAACTTGAAGCTCAGGCGCGGCAACCCCAGCGAGAATCATCGCTGCTCTCGCCTCGGACTCGCCGCCATTGTCTGACCTGCCATCCATATGCTCAAAAACGTCAAAAGCACGCGCGATGCCATGCAACCCTCGGCAATTTGCCTGCGCATATGCCCGCAGCTCTTCGCGTTCGACATCGTACTCACGGGCCAAGCCATCGACATAGCCCAGCGCATAACGAAAGGCGCTCGTTCGAGCGATATCAACAACCGTTCGATACGGATCCGTCAGCGTAAACAGACCGAGACGCCACACTTCGCCCACCCGCCAGCGCTTGTATTCAACGAACTCATACGTATCACGCCTTGTAGACCGTGGCAGCAGTACTTGCACTTTATCCAGAAGCGTATACGCCGAGCCGATGCCGTAGAGCAGCGCTGCTGTCGATCCGCAAAACACAGCATCCGGTTCAACGACCGCAATAGCGGATGCCAGCTGAAAGATGCGATCTTCAACCCCAAGATTATTCCAATAGACCGGATCCGCATACACGTGGTTGTAAAGACGAAGCATGAGCTCTTCCTGCATAAGCTCACGCGCACGGCGTTCATCCCAAGGATCAATTGTTATAAGCAGCTGTCCATCTTGATGAATTCCAACGGCCGAGAATAGCATTCTTGCATATGACTGCGGAAAATGTTTGCCTTTATCGAGCATGGCCAACCCCATAACCATCACGGCGGAGAGAATACCATTACGCTATCGCATGCTTCCGTCCGCAGGCCTTGCCAAAAGCTGACCAAAAGCTTGACGTCGCAGGTCAGAGCTTCAAAAAATATTTCCACTCTCGGTAGACGGTCGCTACGACCCTCCCAACGGCATCAAAATCCAACCTTACAAATAGTTGCGGTGAAATACGGACTACATGGGCCATAAAAGCCGGAAAACAGTCCGTATTTCACCGCAACTTAGGAGGGGATGGGGCTGAGGGGCGGGCGATGCCGTTGCCTGCCGGTTAGTGGCGACCGTGGTGGCGGAGCTTGTCGATGGTGGAGTCGGTGCCGTGTCCGCGGGCGTCGGTGCTTCGGCTGCGGGCGTCGGCGGCGGTTTGGCGCTGGCGGCGGTAGTCGATCATGCCTTGGATGATGGGCTTGCCAAAGCTCACGACATCATCGTTGTAGATGGCGGTTCGGGCTGCGAGGAGGCAGTCGGTAAAGTCCATATGGGTCTTGCCGAAGAGTTTGACGGCAAGGGCGACAACGGTGGGCTCGTCGACCATGACGTCATCGAGCAGCCTTTTCATGGCCGCAGCAATTTCAACGCGGGGAACCTTATAGACGTCGCGCAGCGTGACCACGACGCGCGTGATGATTTCGGGGTAGACACGTGCGGTGCGCGTGGCGATGACCTTGGCAGCGCGCGGTGACAGGACCTCGTCGTCGTCAAGCAGGTAGCGAAGGATGACGGTCTCGTCGATGATGGTGCTACTCATGGATATCTACTTCCTCGGGACCCAAAATCGAATCGTCGCTTTCTGTGGCAAGGTATTCAATCCAGGCATTGCGCTCCTCGGAGCGGCGATTGGGGTCCCCATATGCTTTGAGCAGTCCATAGGCGGACGTGCCGTCCTTGGAGCGCACGGCGACCGGCTGAAAGGGGAGCTTGCGCATCAAAATACTCTGCGCGACAAATAGACGGACAGCCTCGGCGAGCGATGTGCCCATGGCGTCGTAGAGACGCTCGGCATGCTGCTTGTCTTCCTCGCGAATGCGCACCTGCAGGATGGCTCGTTTTTGAGTCGATGACATCACTGGCCTCCCTTAATGAGCGTGCAATTTGAATAGTCAAATACAACATCGGCTAATAATAGCCAATCTTACAACCACTACTTTATTGCACTAGAGTAATTGAGTGTAAACGATATTACAAACGTACTACATCTTTCAGAAACGAGCGTGAAATCTCCCTTGGATGTACGCATGTAATACACTCACCTTTATAGCTTCTAGAGAATAATTCCAACCTGCCAAAACCCCTGCAATACACCCGTATTGCAGGGCCTATGCTCAAGTTTGCCCCCTGCAACTGCGTATATTTAACCTGTATATCGTTGGAGAAACTCTACCGAGTGCATGTTTCGCCGCATGCATTCGATTCGTCGATGCCGGACCACGGGCGGTCCGGGGCAACGTCGACAGGGTCTCTCCGGCATGGGATTCAGGAGGGAGTGAACAACATGGGCAATAAACGAGTCGTGGCTGATTCTTCACGCTGCATTGGGTGCCAAACCTGTATGGCGGCGTGCATCGAGGCGCACGATATTCCCGGCAACATCGCCGCACCTCGCTTGCGCGTAACGCGCACCTACGAGATTTCCGCGCCGGTGGCATGTCACCACTGCGAGGACGCTCCGTGCGCCAAGGCCTGCCCCACGGGCGCCTTGTTCTTTGATCCAAAGAACCATCGCATCGGCGTCAACGAGGACAACTGCATCGGCTGCAAGAGCTGCGTCATGGCATGCCCCTTTGGCGCCGTGAGCGTGGCGACCACGCAGGTCCCCGTCTTGATGGGTGACGTTCGCGTGGGTTCGCAGACTAAGAGCTTCGTGCTCAAGTGCGACCTGTGCGTGGACCGTCCCGGCGGTCCGGCGTGTGCCGAGGCGTGTCCGACCAAGGGCCTCACCCTGGTAGACGAGGAGCGCCTGGCGGAACTGACCGCCGAGCGTGCCCGCGCCACCATCGAAAACGAGGCGTAAGCGTCGGGCGACAGGCCCAATGATTGTCAAATAAGTACCGAGCATTCGGTAGCAGAGAAAGGAAGGAGGGTGTCATGGAGAAGCATAAAGTGATCTGCCCGTACTGCGGCGCCGGTTGCCAGTTTAACCTCCTGGTCCAAAACGGCCAGGTCGTGGGCACCGAACCGCTCAACGGCATCACCAACCAGAGCGAGCTGTGCCTTAAGGGCATGAGCGGCTACGACTTCATCAACGACACCAAGATCTTGACTCCTCGCGTACTGCACCCGATGATCCGCCGCACTAAGGGCGCGGATCTTGAGCGCGTAAGCTGGGACGAGGCACTGGATTTCACCGCATCTAAGATGCAGGCCATAATTGACGAATATGGTCCTAACGCTGTCATGACCACCGGCTCTTCGCGAGGCGGCGGCAATGAGGCGAACTACGTCATGCAGAAGTTTACGCGTGCGTGCATCGGCACCCACAGCGTGGACAACTGCGCCCGTACTTGACACGGCCCTACTGTCCTCGGTCTGATGGACACGGTTGGTTCAGGTTGCATGTCATGCTCCATCCCCGGTATGGAGGATGCGGGCTGCATTTTCCTCTTCGGCTATAACCCTGCCGATTCGCACCCCATCGTCGCAAGGCGTATCGTGCGAGCCAAAGAAAAGGGTTGCAAGATCATCGTCGCCGATCCGCGCCATATCGAAACTGCGCGTATCGCCGATCTCTACCTTCCGATCAAGAACGGTTGCAACGTTGCGTTCCTCAACGCCTTTGCCAACTGCTTGGTCAACGATGGCCTCTACGACAAGGAATTCGTCGCCGAGCACACGAACGGCTTTGACGAGTGGTGGGAGACCATCAAGAACTACACTCCCGAATCCGTACAGGACATCACGGGCGTCGAGCCTGCGTTGATCCACCAAGCTGCCGAGATGTACGCCACGGCGAAGCCCTCTGCCATCATTGGCTGGGGCATGGGCGTATGCCAGCAGAAGCAGAACCTGAAGACGGTGCACACCATCGCCTCCATCGCCTGCGTTGCCGGCCAGATCGGCAAACCCAACTCCGGCCTCGCGCCCGTGCGTGGCCAGAACAAC
>CAJMPE010000164.1 GCA_905215275.1 uncultured bacterium
TGGCGCTTTCCACTTCGGTTTTGGCCCAGTCGGAGGGAGCGTCGGCCCCTGCGGCGGGCAGAGAGAGGGAAGCCGCCAGAGATAACGCTGACAAAAAGACAATGAAACGCTTGTTTTTCATAGGCGCACCTGACTTTCTTTGTGGGTATTTTTTCTCTGTTCATTTTACCACTTTTCACCGGGGAAAACAAACGAACAAAGGGTGAATTTTTCCTTTCAAAAAACGAAAGATTTTAGCAGACTGCCGAAAAACCTCTGTCGTGTAAACGGCACTTTCGCCCTCCCCTTCATCAATCCGCAAACCCCAGACCTGTGCGCCGGTTTTTGCACCACTCAAGGGGCAAGTGTGGCCGACCCACCGCAGAAAGCAGCCAATCGGCTGCATGCAGACCCTTGCAGAAACTCGAAAAAGTGGCTTTTGCCACTTTTTCGACATGCTTAAGGATAAAGCCCTTCCAGCACCTGTACGGCGGCGGCCAGGGTGTCGTTATCGCAGTGGGGCAGGATGCGCCCGGCGATCTCCTGGATGGCCTGGGCGGCATTTTCCGGGGCAAAGGACAAGGCGGCACATTCCATCAGTTCCTTGTCGTTCAGGTTGTCCCCCAGGGTGTAGAGATGGCGCTGGTCGATGCCCTTGATGCGGCACACCGTCTGGGCGCCGGTCACGTCGTCTCCCCGGAGCTGCCCTATTTCCGTGGCAACGCTGCTGCAAGCGGACAAAACGGCGGCTATAGCCGGAGTCTGAAGTACGGCTACCTTTGACGGTATTTGCCCCATAAAAAGCCCGGTGGGGTTCAAAAGCAGGAGATTGACGTCGTAGCGCGTTTCCGGAAGCTCTTCCAGAAGGTTGAGAAGCGCTCGCTCCGCACCGCCATTGTCCATTGAGGACATGACGAATAGGACTTTCTTTTTGTTCACGACAATCCCCCTTCCAATAGCCTGCCGTAATACGTTTGCCTGCCATCAGTTTGTTTTGGAAATTCTTGTTTCCACGTGAGCTTAAAGAGGCTCGTATCCAAAAGGAGCTCACTCCAAGCACTTTGATCGAAAGGCCTATCTAGTATCGAAATAAGGTCGTCGCAGCGAGGATTATTTGGTTCGATAGACGCAAATGCGGCGGCGACCGAGGGGTCATGGCGTTGAGCTAGGACGATGAGGTAATCGACCAGCAGATAGTCAATCAACCGATCACTATTGCGCCAATACTCGAGGAAAAAGTCTCTCGCCACGACGAACGGATGACGCTGGCCCTCTTTGCAGGCAAGCGAATACCCCGCAAACATGCCGCATGCAACCGAAGCGTGAAGGTAGTCGGGCCTCTTGATGGACCAAAGCGGCATATCCATATATGCATCCAGCGAGCCAGTGCAGAAGAAAGTGGCATCCAGCCACATGCCACCGTGCTCGGCAAGCAGGGAGAGCCTCAGAAGGTCGGATAGGTTCGTGCGCGACATAATGCCGGCACGAACCTTATCGAGTACCCACTCGGGGATATTGACATATTGGGAAAGATTCTCGTCCGTGATGACGATGACCTCATGCCCGCCGGCGTTGCGGCGCACGGAGTCGATGCACGCCCTCACGATCTCGGGGGCGTTCTCCTCGCCCTGCCACCAGCACATCCAGATCTTCCCCTCGAGGGCGGGATCGGACGGCGGCAACGGTGCGTCATAGTCATATGACTCGAAGAAATCGCCGAAGCGGTTCCCGAGATATTTGAGAACGGTCTCATGCTTGCGCAGCAGCCGCTCCTTTACAGCGGGCGGCTCCTTGTACCCATTGCGGCTCATAACCTGGATATCGAGCTTCGCTCTGAACGTGTTAATCGCCTCGGGCCACGACGTAGCCCTGGCGATTCGGAACGTGGCGCCGATCTCCTCGCAGGAGCGATGCACGATCCTCTTAATATTGTTATGGCCGTTAGCCATCGATTAACTCCTTATACAGGTTCACGAGGTTGTTCATAAACTTCTCGCGCGAGCAGTTTTCCATGACGTAGGAGCGGCAGTTGCGCTGCAACATCGAGTAAGCGGACCGATCCAAGAACGCACTCGTTCCACGCGAAATGGCGCTCGCCATCGACGAGACATCCCCGGGCTCGCAAATGAATCCCGTTTTCCCTTCATTAACCAACTCGGGGATACCGCCAATATTCGTGCCGACGACAGGCGTGCCGGCGGCGAAAGCCTCCACAATCGAGTACGGCATGTTCTCTCGACATCTCGAACTCGAGATGGCGAGAGACGCCCTCTCGACATACGCCTGCAGCGCCCCACCGGTCTGATAGCCGGCGAACTCGATGCGAGACGCACAGCCCAACGAGGACGCGAGTGTCTTGAACTCGCCGGCATCGGGGCCGTCGCCGACGACAACCAAGCGCATGTCCTGCGGAAGGTTCGGCAAGGCGGCGTCGAAGGCCCTCAGCAGCGTGTCAACGCCCTTCTCGACAGAGAGCCGCCCAAAGAACAGGAGGTAGGGGTTCTCTCTGTCAGTCAAATCCGTGCCCACGTTCGAGGCACGCTTAAGAATCGCATCGTCGGCAAAGTTCTGCAGAAAGATGACTTTGTCCTCGGGCCAGCCGCCCTCGATGAGCTTGGAGCGCATGAACCTAGAGGGGGCGATTACCCTGTCGATCCTTCGGTTTGACTTATGGGCCCTGTTGAAGGACGCCTCCATCGCCGCCAGCGCGCTCTTCGCGCGCGAGCCCTTCACGCAACGACGCTCGATGCAGTGGCGGTAGCGCCCGTCCTCGAGGCACGCGTCGCAAACGCGCCCGTCGCCGTCGAGCATGAGATAGCCGGGGCAGACGGTCACGTAATCGTGGGCCGTGTAGAAGACCGGAACCTTGTTCTCCCTCAGGTAGGGGGCGTCGAGAATGGATAGCGTGATCTGCCTGTGCACGTTGTTGAGGTGGACGACATCGGGGCGGAACTCCTCGCAGAGGGCCTGGAAGTTGCGCTTCGCCTCTGGCGAATAAATCAGCGCCATGCCGTCGCGCGCCGCCTTGAGCGGGTTCTTGACGTTGTTGTACTCGCGCTGCGTCACGAAATACTTATCCCACTCGCAGGGCAGGTTGTCAGGGTGCCTCATCGAGAAATAGGCCACCTCATGCCCCATGTGCTCAAGCTCGGATCCGACGGTGAGGTAATAGGTCTCCGCACCACCCTTGCGGTAGTGGAACTTGTTTACGAGGAGAATCCTCATAGGCCTTCACCCCCGTAGACGGCAAGGGTCCGCTCGACGACGGAATCCCAGTTGTAGGTTTTCTCGACGTGCGCCTTGGCGGCGGCGCCGAGGACTCTCCCGCGGTCGTCGTCAGCGATCAGGCCTTGCAGCGCGGCCCGCAGGGAATCGGCACTCCCCTTCTCGAACGTCACGCCGTTGCCCGCGAGGACGTCCGCGCACTCGGGGATATCGCTCGTCACGCAGCAGCGGCCGTATGCCATGGCCTCCAGCAGGCTCATGGGCATTCCCTCAACGTCGGAAGGCAACACGTAGGCATAGCAGTTGGAGTACAGCTCCTCCAGGGGCTCGCCGTTGACGAACCCAGTGAAGAGGACGCGCGGGTCGCCCTGCGCAGCCACGCGCAGCGAAGCCTCGTACTCGGATGGGTCCGAACCGCCGCCGGCGATGACGAGCCTCTTGTCCGTATCGAGCTCCTTGAAGCCCTCGATCAGGAGTTCGGGGCGCTTCTCGGGGACGAGTCTGCCAAGGTACAGCAGGTAGGAGCCCGTATCGAGCCCCCATTTATCCTTTATCTGATTGACCGGCCTCGGCTGCTTATTCTCGATCCCGTTGGGGATGAACGTCGCCGTGCGGCCGTAGGCGTCCTCGAAGTAGGACCGTGCGGACTTGGACAAGACGACGAGGCCGTCGGCCTTAGTAGCAGCCGCCCTCTCCCCCATCTTGATGTACGTGCTGGCGAGCTTCCCCCACTTGGCGCGCTGCCAGTCCAGGCCGTGGATGGTTGCGACGGTCCGGATGCCGGCATGCTTCGCCAAAGGCAGCGGCACGCAGGGGCCCTCGGCATGGTAGTGGATCACGTCGGGCCTGTCCTTGATGGCAGCCAGGGTTGCGAAGTACGAGGAGCTCAGCGCCGCGAGCCCTTTCTTGTCGATCGTCCTCACGGGGACGACGCGCACGCCGTCGACCATGCGCTCGCGGCCATCC
>CAJMPE010000165.1 GCA_905215275.1 uncultured bacterium
GGGCAGTGGTCGGTGCCGAACAGGTCGTTGTCGATGGTCTTGGGGATGCCCATGATCCGGCAGGGATAGCCCACCTTCTGCATATACTTGGAAATCTTGTTGCAGGTGTCCATGGAGTCGTTGCCGCCGTTGTAGAAGAAATAGCGGACGTCATACTTCTTGAAAATCTCCAGGATGCGCTTGTAATCGGTGTCATCCACGTCCGGGTCGGCGATCTTGTACCGGCAGCTGCCCAGGGCAGAGGACGGGGTGTACTTGAGAAGCTCCAGCTCCGCCGGATCCTCCTCGTCCATTTGAACTGTATTGTATCCCAGGACACTTGACTTAGAGGAATGGCGTTGAGCGGCGATAATCGTTTCAGCGCCAAAAAGAAAGGAGTGTTCAGTCATGGCAGATAGGCTCTCCTGCACAGCGGGGCACCGCATCGAGGCCGCAGACTTCGCCGTCGCGTCGGGGAAGCCCATCGCCCAAGTGGCTGCCGACCTCGGCATCAATGAGAAGATCCTGGGAAGATGGGTGACGGTCAGAAAGAAGGAACTGGCCAACCACCCGGTCGCGGCGGCCGCGGCCAAGACCGAGACCGCCGAGATGAGGGCCGCCCGCAAGTGCATGCGCGAGCTCGAGCTCGAGAACGAGTTCCTAAAAAGCCCCGACCTCACATTGGAGGCCGGGGCCAGTAGATTTTTGGGACATGTCTAGAAATCTACCCATGCGGGAAGCGGCATGTGCCGAGCATGTCGCGTGCTAGGTTTTGAGGCATGCCACAAAACCTAGCACGGGGGAGTGGCTACTCGGCGTCGGCGAAGCCGTTGGGGTTGTGGCTCTGCCAGTTCCAGCTGTCGCGGCACATATCCGCGATGTCGTATTGGGCCTTCCAACCCATCATGCGCTCGGCCTTGGAGGCGTCGCACCAGTTGGCAGCGATGTCGCCGGCGCGGCGCTCGCGGATCACGTAGGGCAGCTCCTTGCCACAAGCCTTGGAGAAGGCGGCGACGACCTCGAGTACCGAGGTGCCGGTGCCGGTGCCCAAGTTAAAGATCTCGACGCCGGTCTTGCCGTTCATCCAGTTAAGGGCGGCAACGTGACCAGAGGCCAGATCGCACACGTGGATGTAGTCGCGCACGCCGGTGCCGTCGGGGGTGGGGTAGTCGTTGCCAAAGACCTGAACGGCCTCGAGCTTGCCCACGGCGACCTGGGCGACATAGGGCACCAGGTTGTTGGGAATGCCCTTGGGGTCCTCGCCGATCAGGCCCGACGGATGAGCGCCGATGGGGTTGAAGTAACGGAGCAGCACGACGTCCCACTCGGGGTCGGCGGTGTGGACGTCCATAAGGATCTGCTCGATCATCCACTTGGTCCAACCATAGGGGTTGGTCGCGGGCTTCTTAGGATCCTCCTCGGTGACGGGCGGGTTGTCCGGGTCGCCGTAGACGGTCGAGGAGCTCGAGAAGATGATGGACTTGCAGCCATGGTTCCGCATGACGTCGATGAGCACCAGGGTGTTCTCGATGTTGTTGTGGTAGTACTCGACGGGCTTGCTCACCGACTCGCCGACGGCCTTAAAGCCGGCAAAGTGGATGACGCGGTCGATCTGATGGGTATCGAAGATCTTGTTCATCGCATCGCGGTCGAGCACGTTGGCCTCGTAGAAGGTGAGGTTCTTGGCGGCCTCGTCGCCCACGATGGTCTTGACGCGGTCGATGGCGACGGCGCTGGAGTTGGAGAGGTCATCGACGACGACGACCTGGTAGCCGCCCTCGAGCAGCTGAACGACGGTGTGGGAACCGATGAAGCCGGCACCGCCGGTAACGAGGACGCAGGTGTCTTTGGGGTCGAGTGCTTGGGACATGTAGTCTCCTATCGAATCAGGAACACTTCTTGAGGGGAGTATAGCGCAGCTAGGTGCGGTGCAACTGTTTGACACAATGAAGAGCAGAGCAATGATAACGTGCTCATAGGACGGGAATGCATAACGGTTCATGGTAGTTCCAGGCTGTGCGCATGCCGCCGGCCGTGCGGTTTTCTGCCGTTCGTGGAAATCGTTGGGATGCGTCGGATGTACGGTAATATGTATGTCTTGAGCGACATATAAACAAAACATGTAACGGAGTACATATGTCACCAAACAGCGATTCCATCTTTACTCAGGAGCTCTCGCGCCGCACCGCCCTCAAGGCCCTGTTCGGTGCCGCTTCTGCTGCAGTTCTTTTTGGCCTGCCTGCCCGCGCCCATGCTGCCGAGGCCAGCCAGGAAACCACCGACAAGCTGAATGCCGCCCAGGCCAAGCTCGACGAGGTCCAGGCCCAGCTTGATAGCATCGCTAACGAGTATGCGGCGCTCGCCAACAAGAATGCCCAGACCCTCAACGATATCGAGGGCGTTCAGGGTCAGATCGACGACACCCAGGAGCAGATCGACACCAAGAAGTCGGAGCTCAAGAAGAAGCGTAACGAGCTTTCCGATCGCGTGGCGGCAAGCTACAAGTCGGGTGGCACCAATATCCTGTCGTTGCTGCTCGCTTCTGGTTCGTTTGAGGAGCTCGTCGCCAACGCACATTACGTCGAGAAGATCAACAAGAGCGACCGTGACGCCATCGAGGACATCCAGACCATTCAGAAAGAGCTCGATACACAGAAGTCCGAGCTCGAGTCGCAAAAAGCCGACTTGGAGAAGCTCAAGGACCAGCAGACTGCTCAGATGCAGGACATGCAGGCCAAGCAGCAGGAGGTCCAGACGGTTCTGAACGGCCTCTCCGACGATGTCAAGGAGCTCATGGCCCAGCGCGATTCCGAGATTCTTGCTGCCGCTCAGGCTGAGGAGGCTGCCAAGAAGGCTGCCGCTGCCGCGGCTGCCGCAAACAAGAACAATTCCTACTCGGGTGGTTCAAGCTCGGGTGGCGGATCGTATGCGCCCGGAACTCCGCAGCAGAATGCCGGCTCGGGCAAGCAGCAGGCCGTCGTCAACGCGTGCTACTCCACGCCCTCGCCTGGCCAGAACTGGTGCGCGGCGTGGGTTACCAACGTGTTCCGTAACGCCGGCGTGGGCTACTTTGGCGGCAATGCGTGCGACATGTTTAACGCCTGGTGCTATAGCTCCGACCGCTCGGCGCTGCAGGTGGGCATGATCGTGGCCGACTCGTCGCACAGTGGCACCGGTACGCCGGGTCTGCTGTACGGACACGTGGGCATCTATGTTGGCGGCGGCATCGTTATGAGTAACGAGGGCGCCATCACGTCGAGGTCGCTTGGCTCGTTCATTGGGTTCTACGGCACTGGCTCTGGCGTGCGCTGGGGCTGGCTTGGCGGTATTGCGCTGTCGTAAAGCCGACTGGGCCGCGTGCCCGCCCGCAATATATTTGATTGCCTGCTCGGACAGTCCTGCTCGCACGGAGAGCACATTAAGTGCTCTCCGGCTCGTGCGGAACTCGCGATCAACCTTATGCCTCTCGGACTGTCCCGGCCCTCTCGGGTCCTGAGCGCGACACACCGGACTGGTTTATCTGAATAAATATGGTGAAGGCCCCTTTCGGGGCCTTCTTTTTAGAGGAATTCTCCGATTCGGTGGACTTCGGGTTGTAGGTCTACTCCGAATTGGTCTTTGACGGTTGCTTGGATGTGGCGGATGAGTTCGTCGACGTCGGCGGCGGTGGCGTGGTCGGCGTTGACGATGAAGCCGCAGTGTTTTTCGCTCACCTGCGCGCCGCCGACAGCATGGCCGCGCAGACCGGCATCCATGATGAGCTTGCCGGCAAAGTAGCCCTCGGGGCGTTTGAAAGTGGAGCCGGCGCTCGGCATGTCGAGCGGCTGCTTGTCCTCGCGGCGTTGGCGGTAGTCGTCCATGTCGGCCTTGATCATCGCGGCGTTGCCCGGGGCGAGGTTAAAGGTGGCAGAGAGCACGATAAAGCCGTCGTCGGCGATGCGGCTCTTGCGATAGCCCAGGTTAAGCTCGTCGACATCGAACTCAATGATATTGCCGCTGCCGCGGGTGCCGTCATCGAGCGCGCGGGCGGGCTTATAGACGCGCACGGACTCCAAAACATCGGCCATGCAGGCGCCGTAGGCACCGGCGTTCATATAGCAGGCGCCGCCGACCGAGCCGGGGATGCCCGAGAGGGGCTCCATGCCGGTGAGGCAGGCTTCGGCGGCA
>CAJMPE010000166.1 GCA_905215275.1 uncultured bacterium
ACAGCCGTCTCTTTTATGTTTCCTTTAGCCGTCGCTGTCTAGGATGGGGGTTAGTCGATAGGAAGGGAGCACCGGGATGGACGATGCGAGCGAGCGCGCGATTGAAGAGGACATGCTCGATCAGTTCAACTACTTTGATGATGAGGACGAGGAGCTGATCGACCGTCGCGAGCCAGCGCCGCTTGATTCCTTTGATCTGGTCGATGAAGAGGCTGATGAGGTTGAGGACGAATCAACGGAGCCCCCACAGTCTTCGCGCCTTAACTCGCTGCTTTCGAGAGCCCCCATGCACCACGGTGTTCGTGCCGGCGCGCTCCATATGAAAACTGACTGGCACCAGATCGTGACGGCAGGCGATGAGCTTGCCGTCGATGCGCCGCTAACCGATAAATCATCCATCATCTGCCGAACCGGTATGCTTATGCTCGCGAGCGGAACGGGTGCCTGGCGTGTTCGCGATACCATGAATCGCGTCGCCGCCGTACTCGGTGTGACCATCCACGTTGACTTAAGTCTCCTGTCGTTTGAATGTACTTGCATCGAAGATGGTCACTGCTTTAATGAGGTTGTCAGCTTGCCCACAACGGGCGTCAATACCCATCGCATTTGGATGATGGAGAGCTTCCTAAAGGAAATCGAGACATATGGTCGCCGTTTTACGGTGCATGAGTATCACGAGATGCTCAAGACCGTTGAGAGCTCAAAACCTGATTACGTGCCTTGGCAACAGGGCCTTGCGGCGGCCTGCGCCTGTGGCGCCTTCGTTTTTTTGCTCGGCGGCGGCCCTATCGAGATGGCCTGCGCGTTCGTGGGCGCGGGTGTCGGCAACTTTGCCCGCTCCCATATTCTCAAGCAAGGCCTTGGTCAGTTCAGCGCGCTGACGACCGGCGTTGCGCTCGCTTGCGTTTCGTATCTGCTGGCATTGCTCGGCCTTGGCCAGGTCATACCGGGGGCAATGTCGCACCAAGAAGGCTATATCGGTGCCATGCTCTTTGTGATTCCCGGCTTTCCGCTCATTACGGCAGGCCTCGACATCGCTAAGCTCGACATGCGAAGCGGTATCGAACGTCTGTCATATGCCGTATCGATTATTGTGATGGCGACGCTCGTAGGTTGGATGGTTGCCGAGTGTGTTGGCCTGGCGCCGGACGACTTTGCGCCGCTCGGCCTTTCGCCGCTTGCTCTTACGCTCCTGCGCGTGGTGATGAGCTTCGTTGGCGTATTCGGCTTCTCGGTGATGTTCAACAGCCCGGTAAAGATGGCCGCGGCAGCTGGGCTGATCGGCGCCGTGTCCAATACCCTGCGTCTGACCCTTGTCGATGCGCCGACGATGATTCCCTTCTTGGGCCTCAGCACGGGAATGCCTCCCGAGGCAGCAGCGTTTATCGGCGCGCTGGTATCGGGTCTGCTGGCAAGCTTGGCCGAAGTCAAGCTCACCTACCCGCGCATCGCCCTCACGGTGCCTTCGATTGTCATTATGGTGCCCGGTCTGTATCTCTATCGCTCTATGTATTACATGTGCACCTTCGACACAGTCAATATGCTCGGCTGGTTTGTGCGCGCAGTGCTCATCGTAGCGTTTCTGCCCGTTGGGCTGGGTGTGGCGCGTACGCTCACCGACCCTCGCTGGCGCCACACCAGCTAATTGGTGCAAGGGGGACAGGTTACTTTGCACCAAATGAGTTGCGGTGAAATAGGGACTGAATTGCTGCTTAAAGGGTCAAAACAGTCCGTATTTCACCGCAACTTAGGGGGTCGGGGGATTATCGGTGCCCTGCATCTTCATAAACTCAACGCTTACGAAGCGCAGGGTTTTCGTGCTAGGCTGGTTCCACCACATAAGTAGTCGCAGACGCGCGTATCACGGGCGGGCGAGATGAAGTCCCAACAGCTCCATCTTGCCCGCCCGTTTTTGTTGCGTGGTGCCGCGGCACAACACAGAGAGGAATCTGCCCTTCATGCCTATCAACAAACGAGAGAGCCTGCTGTTCACCTTTATCATGTGCTTTTGCATGGTGCTCTGGATGAGCATCTACAACGTTGCCCTGCAGCACGGGGCCATCAACGGCGAGGTCGTTGCCGCCGCGTGGCTCGGCTTCCCCGTTGCCTACATTTTTGCCATGTGCTGCGACTGGTTCGTCGCCAGCCCGCTCGCCAAGGGTTTCGCCTTTAAGTACTTGGTCACGCCGGGCAAGAGCTCGCCGCTTGCCATGACGCTCGCCGTCAGCTCCTGCATGGTCGTTCCCATGGTCATCATCATGTCGCTGTACGGTGCCTGCGAGGGCCTGACGCACATGCCCGGCGGCATCCTTGCGAACCTGTATTCCGTGCCCGCGATCTGGATGATCAACATCCCGCATAATTTTGTGATGGCGCTGCCGTGGAACCTTTTGGTAGCCGGTCCGATTTCCCACTTCGTCTTCCGTCGCGCCTTCCCTGTGGGGACGGTTTTCGAGGAGGAGCATGCCGAGCTCTTGGAGCAGGCTATGGCTCCTGAGTGCGAGTAGCTCGCTTAGGGATCTGCTGAGCGCGGGCGACTTGCTTGGTTGGAGCCCTAAGCGTGGATAGCTCTCTCGGCGACATCGCGGGCGTGAGCGGTGCGCATGACCGGAGGCCCCGTGCTGCTCCGTTGTCCGACGTGCTAGCGCGCAGAACAATCTGTTGGTGCATTCGGCGGCTGCTGAAGCGTTTCGGCAGCCGCTTTTTATACGGAGTTTAAATACAACAGTCTGTTGTATTACGTAGAGTGGTATATCTCTAGCAGGAAAAATGCGAGAGACGGAGCATTATGGCGTTGCTAGTAGGACTGGACGTAGGGTCGACGACGACCAAAGTTTACGCGATGCACGAGGATATGACCGAGGCGTGGTGGGGATATCGCCGCCACGGGGCGTGTCAGACAGCGAGCGTGCGCGCCATGCTCGGCGAGCTCGCCGAGCGCTTTCCCCATGAGTCGCTGCGCGTTGCGGTGACCGGCTCGGGTGCGCGCGATATCGCGACCGCGCTGGGCGCCTCGTACGTTCAGGAGGTGGTCGCCAACGCGCTCGCGATCAGCAGGTTCTATCCGCAGACGCGCTGCGCCATCGAGCTGGGCGGCCAAGACGCCAAGATGATCTTCTTCCGCACCAACGATGAGGGAGACATCGAGGTTGCCGACATGCGCATGAACGGCTCGTGCGCAGGCGGTACCGGTGCATTTATCGACGAGATGGCAAAGCTCATGGGGGTCGGCACCGAATCGGGCGAGTTCGAGCAGCTCGCAAGCCGGGGAACGACCGTCCACGAGGTCTCGGGCCGCTGCGGCGTGTACGCAAAGACCGATATCCAGCCGCTGCTCAACGAGGGCATTCCTACCACCGACCTGGCGCTTTCGGCGCTTCACGCGGTCGCCCGCCAAACGATCGGCGGTCTGGCCCAGGGTATCGACATCGAGCCGCCGGTAATCTTCGAGGGCGGTACGCTCGCCTACAACCCCACGCTGGTCCGCGTGTTCCGGGAGCAACTGAATCTATCGGACGATCAGGTTATCGTCCCGCGCGATCCGCAGATCATGGTCGCGCGCGGTGCCGCCCTGTCGCTGACCGACATGTTCGCATCGTCCCAACCGATCGACCTTCCCGACGCTTTTGTCCGGCTGGATAAGCTCGAGACGGTCGCGCCCGCAAGCGGGGAGGGACGTCTTGCCCAGCCCTTTTTTGCCACACCTGCCGAGCAGGCGGATTTTATGGCACGCCATGGCAAAGAGACGCCGGCAAAGGGTCCGGATGCGTATGCGCCCGGAGAGACGGTGCGTGTGGCGCTCGGTATCGATTCGGGGAGCACGACGACCAAGTTCGCCCTGGTCGATGAGGCGGGTGAGCTTGTCGATTCGTTCCACGCGTCTAATAACGGCAGACCGCTCGACGTCGCCCAACAGGGTCTTGTCAGCTTGAAGAACCGCTGGGAGACAGCGGGAGTCACGCTTGCGATCGATGCCGTGGGCACCACGGGATACGGCGAGGAGCTTTTCGCGCGCGCGTTCCACGCCGACTACCATACGGTCGAG
>CAJMPE010000167.1 GCA_905215275.1 uncultured bacterium
CAGGAAGACCTTGGGGTCACGCACGATGGCGCGGCCGATGGCGACGCGCTGACGCTGACCGCCGGAGAGCGCCTTGGGCTTACGGTCGAGGTACTCGGTGATACCCAAGATCTCGGCAGCGGAGCGAACCTTGCGGTCAATCTCGTCCTTGGGGACCTTCTTGAGCTCAAGCGTAAACGCCATGTTCTCGTACACCGTCATGTTGGGGTACAGAGCATAGCTCTGGAACACCATGGCGATGTCGCGGTCCTTGGGAGCGACGTCGTTGACGCGCTTGCCGTCGATGAGCACGTCGCCCGAGGTAATGTCCTCCAGGCCGGCGACCATGCGCATCGTCGTGGACTTACCGCAGCCAGAGGGGCCAACGAGGACGATGAACTCTTGGTCGTGAACGGTGAGGTTAAAGTCCTCTACAGCGAGCACGCCGTCCTCGGTAACCTTGAGGTTGTGCTTCTTCTCCTCGGTCTTCTTCTTTTTGCCAAAGAAGCCCTTCTTTTTGGACTCGTTGTTGGGATACACCTTCTGAACATGTTTGAGAACGATCTCGGCCATGTCTCTACCTTTCGATACGCGGCGCCGCGCTGAGGGGCGCCGCTAAAACTTGCAAAACAGTTACGGCATCAGCCCTTGACGGCACCTGCCACCACACCGTCGATGATGTACTTCTGGCAGAGGATGTACATGATGACGATGGGGACAACGACCATCATGATGCAGGCCATCATGGGGCCGAGCTCGACGTGGCCGTAGCCGCCGCGGAAGTACTGAATCAAGATAGGAATGGTCTTGTACTTGGTGGAGTCGAGCGTAAGGTAGGGCAGCAGGTAGTCGTTCCAGACCCACATGGTCTCGAGGATGCCGACCGAAAGATAGGTGGGCTTCATGATGGGGAGGACGATCTTAAAGAACACCTGGACCGGGTTGCAGCCATCAATCATGGCCGCCTCTTCGATCTCGAGCGGGATGTTCTTTACAAAGCCGGCGAACATAAAGACCGCCAGGCCCGCGCCAAAGCCAAGGTAGATAAAGCAGATGTTGAACGGCGTGTTGAAGCCGATGCGGTCCGCCAAATTGGACAGCGTGAACATGAGCATCTGGAAGGGCACGACCATCGAGAACACGAACAGGTAATAGAAGAAGTTCGAAATCTTGCTGTTGACGCGCACTACGTACCAAGCGCACATGGAGCAGCACACCAAGATCAGAACGACCGACGTGACCGTGATGATGAGCGAGTACATAAATGCCGAGGCAAAGCCCTGCTCGTTAAGGGCGTGCATGTAGTTTGCGAGGCCGTTGAACGTCTCAGGCGTAAGCAAATCGAACGCCGTGGTGGTGCTGATTGCAGTTCCCTTTTTAAAGGAATTGAGCGCAATCATGAACACGGGGTAGATCCACGCGAGCGACAGAATCGTAAAGAAAATCGAGAGCGCGCGGTTAATAGCCTTATCGCGTTTCATTACTGCTGCACCTCCTTGGACCTCGTGGCCTTAAGTTGGATCATGGAGATTGCTACGACCAGGATGCAGAAGATAACCGCCTTGGCCTGACCGATGCCCTGCCATGCGATACCGGCACGCGAATAGAACGTGTTGTAGATGTTCAGGGCGAGCATCTCGGTGGAGTGCGCAGGGGCGCCGCCGGTAAGGGCGAGGTTCTGGTCGAACAGCTTAAAGCCGTTGGTGATGGACAGGAACAGGCAGATGGTGATCGTCGGCATCAGATTGGGGATCTTAACCTTCCAAAACGTCTGCCATGCCGTGGCGCCGTCGACCTTGGCGGCCTCGATGTAGTCGGACGGAATGGACTGCAGACCAGCGATGTAGATGATCATCATGTAGCCGACCTGCTGCCACAGGGTCAGGATGATAAGGCCCCAGAAGCCAGCAGCAGAGTTAAGGGCGATAAGGTCGGCGCCGATGTTGGAGAGCAGGCAGTTGATCAGAATCTGCCAAATGTAGCCCAGCACGATGCCGCCGATCAGGTTCGGCATAAAGAAGATCGTACGGAAGATGTTGGTGCCCTTGAGTGCCTTGCGGGTGAGCGCCTGCGCGATGGCGAGGGCGATCACGTTGATGAGCACCGTCGACAGGAAGGCAAACGCCACCGTAAAGAAGAACGACGTGGCAAACTGCGGATCGGACAGCGCGCGTACGTAGTTCTCGATACCGACAAAGTGCGCGTTACTAATGATAATAAACTGGCAGAACGAGAGATAGAAGCCCTGGATAAAAGGGATCACGAACCCGATCATAAACGCCAGACACGTGGGCAGCATAAAGAGCGGCCACCAGCGCTTGAGTGCTTTGCCCATAAAAGGGTCCTTTCAATATGCAGGGGGCGGGCAAACCAACGTCTGCCCGCCCCCTGTCGCTAATCAGATAGCTTGGGCAGCAACTGCTTACTCGGAAGCGGCCTTCTCGGTCTTCCAGCCATCGACGAAGGCGTTCTTGACGCCGTCCCACTTGCTGTTATCGGCAGCGTAGGCAATCAGAGCCTGCTTGAGGTTCTTCTTCCACTCCTCGGAGGGAATGTAGACGAAGTCCCAAGCGACGGTCTTCTTGCCGTCCTTGGCCATGGCAACGGCCTGCTGCGAGAAGACGTTGGTGGTCTCCTTGGCGCTCTTGAACGGAGCGGTCAGACCCATCTTGTCGGCGATGATGCTGGTCGGGGTGTCAGCGGTGACGCACCAATACATGAAGTCCTCGGTGGCCTTCTGGGCATCCTCGGAAGCCTGGGAACTGACGCACCAGTAGTTCTCGCCGCCGGAGCACAGGCCCTGGTTCTCCTCGCCGTCAACACCGATGTAGATGGGCATCATGCCAATCTGATCGTCGGTCATGCCGGCCTTGACGAGGTCAGAGTAGGCCCAAGAGCCGTTCTGGTAGAAGACGGCCTTGCCGGTTGCGAACTCGTTGGTGGCGTCGTCGCCGGTCTTGGAAGCAAGCTGCGAAGGATCGCAGGTGGAGTCGGTGATGTACAGGTCGAAGATCTGCTTGTAGTTGTCGAGGAACTCACCCTTGATCTCGTCGTCCTCCTGGTTGTGCTCCTTCTCAAACTCGTAGTAGAGCGGCATGTTGGCAAGGTGGGTGGTGTAGCGCCAGCTGGAGGAGTCGTCCATGCCGGCGGAAGTGAAGGCACCCTCGACACCAAGCTCGTCCTTGCGGGCCTGGATGTCGTCGGCACAAGCCTTCAGCTTGTCGAAGGAGTTGATGTCCTCGGCCTTGTAGCCAGCCTTCTCGAGCAGCTGCTTGTTGTAAATAATGCCGAAGCTCTCCTGAACCCAGTCGATGCACACATCCTTGCCGTCGGACTGCAGAGCCAGGGAGTCGTCAATGAGCTCACCGCGGAGCTTGGTATCGGACAGGTCGGCGCAGTAATCCTTCCAGTTCTTAAGACCGGTGGGGCCGTTGACCTGGAACAGGGTCGGAGCGGAGCTCTTGGACATCTCGGACTTGAGCTTCTCCTCGTAGGTGTTGGAGGCGGCGGTCACGATCTTGACCTCGACGCCCTTCTCCTCCTTGTACGCCTTGGCGATCTCCTTCCACTCCTTGTCGACCTCGGGCTTGAATTGGAGGAAGTAGACCTCGGCAGCGTCACCAGAAGCAGAGGAGCCGGAGCCGGCAGAACCACCGCAGCCCACGAGACCCAGACCAAGAACCGCAGCCGCGGAACCAGCAAAGCCCAGGAACTGCCTTCTGCTCATTTCGTTCTTCATTACAATCCACCCTTTCACACCGTGGCGGCACCCTTTGCCGCCGCCTTCGGAGATTGGCTCGGGGACTTTGCCCCTTTTGCTGATTTGTACAATACGCTATTTGGATAGTTGTTTGAACAAGTATTACTAGAGCGGTAGAAAAACTTCGGTGAACGGTAATTTCAACTTGATACTTGACAAGTTTTGTATAAACAATTATTTGTTATCGAAGGCAGAAAAAGCGCCCGGTAAAGCCGATATATCGTCGGCTTGACCGGGCGCTTTCGCTTTGAGGGCATGAGTCTCGTCAGGCT
>CAJMPE010000168.1 GCA_905215275.1 uncultured bacterium
GCAACGCCGAGCCCGCAGGGCGGAGAGCAAGTCCCCTCCCGGCGCATTCCGCAGGGGGAGCGATATTTCGCAGCACGAAGTGCGTAGCAAATATCGCTCATGCCCGAGGACGCGCCGGGAGGCAACACCGATACGGGGCCGGACATATAGATCTACCTGCGCATTTACAAATTCGTAAACTTTTTTCTAAAAAGTGCTTGCACAGTTCTCGAATCATAGGTTATTATCTTCCTCGTTGAACGCGCGGGTCCAACAGAACGAACTGCGAATCAACAACATAGCATGTCGGAGTGGCGGAATTGGCAGACGCGCTAGCTTGAGGTGCTAGTGACCGCTTTTTGGTCATGCGGGTTCAAGTCCCGCCTCCGACACCATCGCATTTGAGAAGCCTCTTCGGAGGCTTTTTTGTTACCGATAGACGGTGAGGTCCACGATGGAAACGCTTGAGCGCAACGAGTGGGCAGACGTTGCCCAACTGGTCGAGATCACGAGCGATGCTGTCATCATCTGTGAGCTCGACGGAACCATTCTGCATGTGAATAATCGTTTGCTCGACCTGATGTGCGAGGAACGCGCTGACGTCATCAGCGGTGATGTCAAAGACGTTCTGTACTCGTCTGCCTTTGAGCGCGCGACCGAACATCGTCTACCGTTTGAGACCGATGGCTCCGAGAGCAAGCTGATGCTCAAGCTGAGCGACGGGTCCTTTATTCCCGTCTTGGTTCGCGCAGGTTCCGTTACGCCTCCGCGTATCTTTGGACGTCGTGCACCGCGTGTCCTGGTGGCGCTTCACAGCATCGAAGAGCAGTATTCCCACGATCGTCAGCTCAAACGTGCGCTATCGGAGCTTAGGGTGGCGAATAAACGCCTTTCGGGTACCCTTTCGGTCATTATGAGTACCGTGGGCTCCGATGAGCTCCCCAGCTTGCTCGATACCGTTTTGAATCAGCTCGTTGGAACGCTCGATGCCTCCGGTGCGGCTATCTATTTTTCCGAGAGCGGCGGCTTTAAGCTCCGCGGTGTTTCTAGGGAGCTTGAGGATAGCTATCTGCCCGAGTTTATGCCGTACGGCGCGGGCATTCCGACCTACGTGCTTCGCGAGTCGCGTGCCTGTCGCCTGTCGATTCAGCAGGACCTTGAGGGCGACCGGGTTGCTTCGGGTATGTTCATGGATTTGGACAATCGTTCCAAGCACTTGCTGCGCGTGCAGGATATGCCCCCGTATCGCAGCGAGATCTGTCTTCCCGTGTTTTACGGCACGCAGGTCCTTGGCGTGTTGGAAGTTGGCTGGAAACGCCCCCAGGCGCCACTTGCCTATGACGTGAACGTGCTCGAGGTCATCTGCGATTATCTGTCTATTCAGCTGGTCGGCATGGCGTCGAGCTTACGTTCGCGCCGCACGGCGGAGCTCGGCTGCTCGCTCAATTTGCTGCGCGACGAACTGTTTACCTATCTCGATGATCCCGTTGCCGCCTCGCGAGCGGTGTCGACGGAAATCTGCACGGTGCTCAATTGTCATTTCTGCCCCGTGGAGTATGATGCGGGCCTCGAAACCTATGTCATCGATTTTGAGGGCGGCAGTCGTGTGGCGCTGCCGGACGATCCGGAGTCACTCTTCTTTTCTGTCACGGCGCCAGCAGCGCGCCTGGGGGCAGCCCCCGACGGGTTTGAGACATCGGTGTTGGGCGGGACGAGCGCTGACGACCTCAAGCACGTGCGCCTTACACGTGTGGATGAATCCACGTCTATGGGTTCATGGTTGAGGGCCCACGGCCTACCGTGTCAGGGGCTTTATGTCGACTCCGGCATCGAAGCGGGGCGCTACCACTCGGAAGCGGATGGCAAACGAAGCAACGATGCGATTGTTCCCGCTGATATCGCCAAGGGGCCGACGAGGCGCGCTTTGCTGCTCCGCGATGGCAGCCAAGAACCAATTGACGACCTTGAATACGACTACCTGGTGCATCTGGCGCATGACTTTGAGCTGATCTATGAAGGCGAGTCTCAAAAGCGCGAAGAGCGTCATATCGCTCAGACGCTTCAGATTGGCATGAGAAATTCGCTTGGTGACGTTCCGGGCATTGCAACCGATTCGGTATACCTATCGGCAACGAATTCTGCGTTGGTCGGCGGCGACTTCTATACGCTTGTCCGTCTTCCCGACGATTGTGCCGTAATGATTTTGGGCGATGTATCCGGCAAGGGGATTGAGGCGGCGTCGATGTCGGCGCTCGTCAAGACGGCGCTGACGGCCTATGCCTGGGAGGGTGCAGGGCCTGCCCGTATGGCACGCTCGCTCAATAGCATGCTCATGGGCTTTTCGAGGGTCGAGACGTTTGTGACGGCGTTTATCGCCAAGATCGATCTTAAAGCGGGCCGCGCTACTTATTGCTCTGCGGGACATCCTCCCACTATGGTCATTAGGCCGTCGTCGACGCCGCGTGGCGGCGGCGAGACCTGCGGGGGAGAAGTGGAGCTCCTTGGGTGCCAATCGGGCGTGATCGGTGCCTTTGAGAGCATGGTCTACGAGACGGGCGTGTTTACATTCGCTCCTGGTGACATGCTATTTATGTATACCGACGGAACAATCGAAGCACGTGATCGCTCGGGTGCTTTCTTTGGCGAACAACGCCTTCGCGACCTTCTGCTCTCTGTCTCGGGTGAGGGCGTATCGGGAATCTGCGGCAAGGTCTTGGGCGAGCTTGACCGCTTTACCGAGTCGGCGCTGGACGATGACATCGCGCTGGTTTCCCTTGAGTTTTTACGGGGTCGATCGTAGGTCACGACGCCTGACGGGCGAAATCTGCGCGGTTGCAGATACGTGTGCATCGAGCGAGCTCTTTTGGGGAACCATGGTCGTATGAATGAGTGGAATGACATAGCGGTTTTGACGCCACCGGGCGATATCGACATCGCCTCGGTGCCCGCACTGCGCCGACGGTTGGATAATTTGATCGACCGGGGCGTGCGTCGTGTTGTCATCAATTGCCAGACCGTGGGCTTTATCGACTCGACGGGTTTGGCGTTTTTGCTTACACGTGCTAGAGAGCTTATGAGGCATGAGGGGCTGCTTTCGCTCGTTAACGCCTCCGATGAGGTCGTTCGCTTTTTGGAAATTGCCCGACTTGTTGACATCCTTCATGTCGCGGGCCCGGCGCGGGAGTCGATTCCCGCCATTCCGGTGGGGGAGTTGCCGCGATGGAGCAAGAGCGTCGAAGTGCAGCGAGGCATCGAGAATCTCCCGTATTATCGGCATCGTGTGGCCGAGCTCCTCGAATCGCTTCCCCTGAGGCGTGATGAGCGCTATGACGTCGCATTGGCGTTGGGTGAGGCATTGGGTAACGCATATGACCATGCGGGCGGTGTTGGCTGCATCCTGACGGTTCAGGCCTATGGGGACCGTGTTGTGCTCGAGGTGCTTGATCGGGGCGCTGGCTATTCTATCGATGGGGCGAGCGAACCGGTAACATCCGAGGAACGCGGACGCGGTATCAAGCTTATGCGTATGCTCGTCGATAATGTGGAAGTTGCCCGTCGTACAGATGGCGCCGGCACACGTGTTCGGATGGTGAAGCTGTTTAGCTCAGCATTGGAATCGTGTGCTTAGGGTCTTGGCTTGGCGCTATTTACCTGCATGAACTTGCTTTGAGCAACTTTTTTGAAAAAAGTACTTGCGTCTTTAGGACAACTCGCGTAAATTAATAATCCGCAAGCGGACATGGCTCAGTTGGTAGAGCACAACCTTGCCAAGGTTGGGGTCGCGGGTTCGAGCCCCGTTGTCCGCTCCATTGCATTTCCGGACCGTCTCAAGCGGTCCTTTTTCGGCGAAGTGGCCAAGTGGTAAGGCAGAGGCCTGCAAAGCCTTTACCCCCGGTTCGAATCCGGGCTTCGCCTCCAGGCAACATCCGGGCGCTCCGGCGCCCGTTTTGTTTTACATATGCGGACATGGCTCAGTTGGTAGAGCACAACCTTGCCAAGGTTGGGGTCGCGGGTT
>CAJMPE010000169.1 GCA_905215275.1 uncultured bacterium
CCTGCCGTCCTGCGGAAAGATTTGGGGGCAAAGCCCCTGGCCTCCCCTACGTTAGCTTCGCTGGCGGCGGCTACAGAGACCTACGCTCTGGAAAGTCGCCGGGCTGATAGCCTGCCTTTTATTGATAGGGGCGCTTATTAGAGGCAGGCCTCGGCGATGCGCTTTTTGAGTTCGTCGATGCCGGTGCCGGTTTGGGAGCTTGTGATGATCACGTTCTCGGCCGGAACGTTGAGCTGCTTTTTGATGGCTGCTGCCTGGCGGGCCTGCTGGGTGCGGCTGAGCTTGTCGGCCTTGGTGAGGCAGACGATAAAGTTGAACTCGTTGCCCTGCAGGTAGTCGATCATGTGATGGTCGAGCTTACTGGGATCGTGGCGAATGTCCACCAGCGATACAACCAGGTTAAAGCTGCGCTCCGAGTCGAAGAAGTCGCCGATAAGTTCTGCCCAACGGTCGCGCTCGGCCTTGGAACGACGGGCGAAACCATAGCCCGGCAGGTCGACGAAGTGCACGTCGTCAGCCTCAAAGAAGTTGATGTTGCTCGTCTTGCCCGGCGTGCTCGAAACCTTGACGAGATTCTTGCGGCCAAAAAGCTTGTTCATGATCGACGACTTGCCCACGTTGGAGCGGCCGACGAAGCTCACCTCGGGGCAGGTGGACTCGGGAATCTGCGAAACCTTGCCATAGCTGGCAACGAACTTGGCAAGCTGGTAGTTAATTGAATCGGCCATGGACACTCCTTGGTCGTAGGTTCTTACAAAAGAGCGCGCTAATAGGTAGCAGCGATACGGCGAACGATATCGAGCGTAATGCCACTCGCGGTACGAGCATACTCGAACAGATCGAACTCGCGGTCGCAAATCGCATCGTACGCCTCGTCACAATTATCGCTGATAGCGCGCAGCACCAGGCAATCGACACCATTTTTGGTTGCGACATGGGCAATTGCCGCGCCCTCCATGCCAACACAATCGGCATGCGTCGCCTCGATAGCGTCGTTGCGCATGGCGGCGCCCGTCACAAAGCGGTTACCCGTGGCAATCGTGCCGACCAGGAATTGTTTGGCTCCCTCGTTCGAAGCGGCTGCATTTGTCGAAGCATCAACAAACCCACGTTCAGCAAGCACGTCGGCAGCAATCTCGACCAGCGCAGGCGTCGAGCCAAATTCCTCGAGCCCCGGTGCAGACTCGGCGATAAGCGCGGTATCGGTATCCAGATAGCGCAGGCGTTTGCCGATGACTACGTCGTCGATATGGAGCTTGGGGTTCAAACCGCCCGCGATACCCGAAAGCACAACTGCCTGCGGAGCATACTTGCTAATGAGGTGCTGTGTTGCGGCAGCGGCATTCACCGTGCCCATGCCCGCCGTTGTGGCGACAAGCGTCAGGCCGTCGAACTCACCGCTCACAACGGTCAAGCCTGCCTCCTGTGCCTCGCAAACGTCGCTCAGCTCTTCCTTAATCTGCATGATCTCTTTTTCGAGTGCACCGATAATCGCGATGGTAGCCATGCCATTCCCCAAACCTATACGAAATTCTCAACCACGGTATGGTACCAGCATTTTGTTTGACCTCGTCAAACGAACACGCTAGGCCAGTGCGGCTCGCGTATCAAACAGAACCTTTGCAATCGCTGCCGTAACCTCGCTCGAGTGGTCGCTCCACGGCATCGATGTCATGATGCTCATGACATAGGTACGGCCATCGATGTCGATAAGGCCCGCATCGCATGTCGAATAGCAACCATCCTCGCTAATCCAGCCTGCCTTGTTGCGCACCAAGGCTTGGTCGTCCGCAATGCCATCACGGATAAATGAGCGCGATGTTGATGACAGCAGTTCAGATAACCACTGGGAGGTCTCACTGCCACAGCTCAGATACTCGCTCATCTCGCGCCACAACTTGGCCGAGGTTCGCGGGCAATAGGTGGGAAAATCACTCATCGGATCGAGTGCGGTATCGTAATCGACGCCAAGACTGACAATCCAATCCTCGTAACCGACACGGTCAAACGCCGCGCGTAACGCAATAAACGAATCGTTGTCCGAATTAACGACCGCGGCCTCGATCAGGTCGCGCACCGTCTGCCAGCCCATGCTATAGCCACCATAGGTGCCCAGGGTATCATCGAGTGAGACCTGGCCCGTCTCGACCAGAGATTCGCAGATGTACAACGCATAGAGTGCCTTGTAGCTACTCGCGCCGTAAACCTCGATATCGGCGTTATACGTCACGCCCTTGCCGCTCGACAAATCGTAAAACACCACGCCCACATCGCCCAATTCCTGGGCCTGATCAAGGGCATCTTGGAGCGCGGCGAGGCTCCCACCCTCCAGGGCGGGGATCTGGTCATCAACCAATGAGAAGGTCTGCACGGTATCGCCTGAGGGAATATCGTTAAAGTCCGCCTTCGAAAGCCTCGTCTTAAGGCTCGCTGTCGACAGGGTTTGACTTGCGGTAGCTTTAGATTCAGAGACCTTTTTGTTTTGCGTCTGTACCGTTGACGCATCTGAGTGTGCCATTCGCTCCGACGCGTAGGTTTTGGCGGTAATTCCGAGGATAATAACCGCCAACGTTAGCATCCCAACGGCGGCAATCTTCGTCACGCGGATGCGAACGTCAGCGAGGCCACGCGAAGGCGTGCCCTTCGTCTCATATCTGCTGCCATGCTGCGGCACATACTCGCTCCGCGATGCGTTGTTTCGCACGTGGTCTCCTGACTGCTACCGTTTATATACGAGCAGCATAATACCGAGCAGGCATTTCTTTCCAAAGATATTCAGCAGCGTTTAAGGTGTCTTTAAAGAAACCACAAGCGTATTTATCCAAATGGCATGATTCTGTTGCGCATCTCCGCCCAAAACGCAGTTGCGGTGAAATAGTTCCTGTTTGGGCGGCATAAGCCGAAAAACAAGAACTATTCCACCGCAACTTGACGGGGCTCTTTGGCAATCAACTTGGTGCCCAGGGGCACTCATTTAAGTCTGTCCCCAATGAGTAGGGGCGAAAATGGCTCGCTAGCCGATGGCGTTTTTGAGTTCCGCGCGGCGCTTTTTCATACCCGTCATGACGGCGTTGCGCAGCTCGGGCATGCGCGCGGTATCCATCTGTGGAACGCCCTCGAGCTTATAGGGAATGCCCAATTGCTCGTACTTGACGACACCCATCGTGTGATACGGCAGCATTTCCAGACCGACCACGTTATGCCACGGGGCGATTAGACGACCGAGTGCCTCGCACTCCTCAACCGTATCGGTAATGCCCGGCACCACCACATGGCGGATAACGACCTTAATCTTGCGACGCGCGAGCTCATCACCAAACGCCAGAATGCGTGCGGGATCGCAACCGGTCAGCTTTTTATGCTCGACGGGATCGGCGTGTTTAATGTCGAGCAGCACCATATCGGTCTCGTTGAGTACGGCATCGAACTTCTCGGGATGCGCGGGGTCGAACGCATAGCCGCAGCTATCCAAGCAGGTATGCACGCGACCATCGGGGTTGTTGTGCATTGCGCGGAACAGGTCGGCCAAAAACGCGGGCTGCAGGAGCGGCTCGCCGCCGGATACCGTAATACCACCGCTGCGGTAAAACTCATGGTTGCTCTGGAACTCGTCCATCAGGTGCTCGACGGTCACCATGGTGCCGCCGTTCACCGACCAGGTATCGGGGTTGTGGCAATACGCACAGCGCATGGGGCAGCCCTGAACAAACACCACAAAGCGGATGCCGGGTCCATCGACCGTTCCCATCGTCTCAATCGAATGCACGCGGCCCAGGACAAACGCAGAGTCCTCAGGACGAGCGTCCACACCCTCGAGCGTCATCTCAGCCATTCCCGCTACCTTGCCTCTCATTGGTTTTAGCTACATAAATGCCAGAGTCATTCTAGCCCATATGCATGATGGCGAAACGGTTTAGCCGTCAATTGGGTTGTTCTATTTGACCCCACGCAAGAGCGGCGGG
>CAJMPE010000170.1 GCA_905215275.1 uncultured bacterium
TCTTTGGCAACACGGCCGAGATGCTGCAGTTCTGCCAGGGCTACAAGCTCGACGCCATCAACTTGGGTGCCACCGCCAACCACGACGGTGCCGATCAGGTCGGCGGCAAGGACAGCTCCGTCTTCCTTGACGCCACCCAGAAGGCCGACGTCAACCAGCTGCTCGACATGGGCATCAAGCTCTACGTCCAGCAGACCCCTACGTATCAGAGCGTCGACATCGACGCCAAGCTGTAATCAACCAGGCTTTTGCCTGACTGAAAGGAGAAGGGTATGAATACGTTCATCAGTGCGGTGCTCGTCGGCCTCGTCGGCGTGTTCTGCATGTGGGACTCCCGCCTGCTCGGTCGTCTTAACTTCGAGCAGCCCCTCGTTGGCGCTACGCTCGTCGGTCTGCTGTTGGGCGATGTGCCCACCGGCCTTGCCGTCGGTGCCGCCGTCGAGCTCGTGTCCATGGGCCTGGTGCAGGTCGGCGCCGCCGTTCCGCCCGATATGGTCCTGGGCGGCATCGTGGCCGCTGCCTTTGCGTGCCTGACCGATGCTTCCGCCGAGACCGCCATGACGATCGCCATCCCGGTCGCCGTCCTGGGTCAGCTCCTCGGCATCGTGTTCCGTTCCATCATCGCCGTCCTCACCCATGTGGCAGATAACGCGATTGATAACGGAAAGTTCAAGACCGCCTACCGTATGCACATCTGCGCCGGCTCCGGTTTGTACGCCATCATGTACTTCCTGCCGATCTTCCTCGCCGTCTTTGTTGGCACCGACCTGGTTCAGGCCATCGTCAACATGGTTCCCGAGTGGCTGTCCACTGGTCTTAACGTTTCGACCAAGATCATGACCGCCTACGGCTTGGCCCTGCTGCTCACCATGATGATCAAGAAGGGTATGACTCCGTTCCTGTTCATCGGTTTCCTGCTCGCCGCTTACCTCAACCTGTCCGTCATCGCGGTCGCTCTGATCGGTGTGTGCCTGGCTGTCGTCTTCATGGGCTTCAAGTTTAACGGTTCCCATGCAGCCGCCGGTGTCGATTCCGACTACGATCCGCTCGAAGACGACGAAGACTAAGGAGGAACACACTATGGCAACCGCAACCAAGGACGTGTCCCTGAACAAGAAGGTCAGCCAGTTCTTCTGGCGCTCCTGGGCCATCCAGGCCTCTTGGAACTACGAGCGTCAGATGAACATGGGCTTCCTCTACGGTATGGTTCCCACGCTCGATCGCCTCTATCCGGACGAGTCCGACCCCAAGCAGCTTGCTGCTAAGAAAGAGGCTTACCACCGTCACATGGCGTTCTACAACTGCACCCCGCAGACGAGCGCTTTCATCCTGGGCCTCGCCGCCTCCATGGAGGAGGAGTACGCCAAGGATCCCGAGAACTTCAACCCTGATTCGATTAACGCGGTCAAGACCTCCCTTATGGGCCCGCTTTCCGGCATCGGTGACTCCTTCTTCCAGGGCACCATCCGCGTTATCGCCTTTGGCTTGGGCGTTCAGCTGGCTCAGCAGGGCTCCATCATGGGCCCGATCCTGGCCCTTCTCATCTCCATCGTCCCCTCCGTGCTGATTACTTGGTTCGCAGCCAAGATGGGCTATCAGGGCGGCCACGAGTACCTGAGCAAGCTTCAGGGCGGCGACCTCATGGAGAAGCTCATGTATGTCTGCGGCATCGTGGGTCTTATGTCCGTGGGCGGCATGATCGCCACGCTGATCGGCGCCACCACCCCGCTGCAGTTCGCTGACGGCACCGTCGTTATCCAGGACATCCTGGACAGCATGATGCCCCAGATGATCTCCCTTGGCCTCACCGGCCTTATGTACTGGCTCATCAAGAAGAACGTCAACACCGGTTGGCTTCTCGTGATCGCCATTGTGGGCGGCATCGCCCTCTCCGCGGTCGGCATCCTGGCTTAGTCGCGACTAAGCGCCTAACCGCTTTCCCCCGGGGGCCTGCCTGGCATCCCATACCCCAGGCAGGCTTCCATCCCCAAAATGCGACAATGGGACAGTCCCTTTGTCGCATCCTCAACGGGCCGGCGACTCGGTCCAAACCACAGTAACCCTGCGAGCGCCCGGCAATGTGGCGCCGCAAAAATTGAAAGGAATGTGTCAGATGTACGAGATCGACCTTAACCTCCCTAAGCAGATCGTCGCTGACGTCCTGTCCAACCACGAGATCCACAGCGTCGCTTTCGTCGGCTGCGGTGCCTCCATGTCCGACCTTTACCCCGCCAAGTACTTCCTGGCCAACAACACGGACAAGCTGAACGTTCAGATCTTCACCGCTAACGAGTTCAACTACGACACGCCTTCCTGGGTCAACGAGCACACCTTCGTGATCACCTGCTCCCTCGGTGGCTCCACGCCCGAGACCGTCGAGGCCAACAAGACCGCCAAGAAGCACAACTGCCCGGTCGTCTCCCTCACCAACAAGGCTGGCTCCGCTCTGACCGTCGACGCTGACTACGTCATCGTTCACGGCTTCCACGCCAACTTCGCTGCCAAGTGCGAGAAGCCCGGCTACGCCATCGCTCTTGCTGTCGAGATCCTTCAGCAGACCGAGGGCTATGACCACTACGAGGACATGATCACCGGCCTCACCAACGTCTTCGAGCTCTGCGAGAACGCCGCTCAGTCCTGCAAGAAGCTCGCCAAGAAGTTCGCCGAGGACTTCAAGGATGACAAGATGATCTACTTCATGGCTTCCGGTGCCTCCGAGAAGATGGCTTATTCTCACGCCGCCTTCCTGTTCACCGAGATGCAGTGGATCGACGCCGCCGCCTACAACACCGGCGAGTACTTCCACGGCCCGTTCGAGGTTTCCACCGAGGGTAAGCCCTACGTCTTCTTCATGTCCGATGGCGCTACCCGTCCGATGGACGCCCGCGCCCTCACCTTCCTTAAGCGCATGGGCGCCAAGGTCGCTCTGATCGACTCCAAGGACTACGGCCTGGCTGACGCCGTGCCCGCGAGCGTTGTCACCTACTTCAACCCGCTGCTGCACCTCGCCGTTATGCGTGAGTACGGCAACCAGATCGCCGAGGCCCGCCAGCACCCGCTGACCATGCGTCGCTACATGTGGAAGCTTTCCTACTAATCACAAGTAAGTAAACCTTACGGGTTGATTGAAAGGGGATGGGGTTTGCGCCCCGTCCCCTTTTTTTGCTCTGGGGAGGGCGTATCCCTCGCGCCACAAAACCTCAGATAAAACCTACCAAAATAAACCTGTCCCTTTTTGGCAGGTGGGAGGAGATGCGTATGATCAAGGCAGTGCTGTTTGATATGGACGGCGTGCTGGTCGATACCGAGTGGTTCTACAACCGTCGCCGCGTGGCGTTTATGGAAGAGAAGGGGTTCCACTTTGACGAGATCCCCGATCTTTCGGGGTCTAACGAGCCTGCCATTTGGGAGGCGCTGGTGCCCGACGATGTTGAGCTGCGCGAGCGCCTGCGCGTGGAGTACAAGCAGGTCTACAGCCCAGACCATCCCGTTCCGTATGCCGAGCTGCTCAACGAGCAGACGGAGCCGGTGATGCGTGAGCTGCACGAGCGCGGCGTGAAGTGCGCCATCGCGAGCTCGTCCTATCGCGAGCTAATCGACGAGCTGGTAGAGATTGCCGGTATCGCCGATGTGCTGGACTACACCATCAGCGGTCACGAGTGCAGTGCGTTTAAGCCCGACCCCGAGATCTACCTGCGTGCCATGGAGGCGCTGGGGGTGGAGCCTGCCGAGTGCCTGGTTATCGAGGACTCGCCTTTGGGGATCGAGGCCGGCAAACGCTCCGGCGCCCGCGTCCTGGCGCTGCGTCCGCACGAGGGCGTCAACCTGGATCAGTCCGCCGCCGACGTTGTCATCGACAGCCTGACCGACATTTTGGCCGCTTTGTAGTGTCAATCCGCCGTGAGAAGCATTGGTTCACGCGTCTTTTGCTGCGGATTGGCTTAATTTGTCCTC
>CAJMPE010000171.1 GCA_905215275.1 uncultured bacterium
GCTTGAGGTCGAGGATATAGATGCCGTTGCGCTCACCGAAGATGAACGGCTTCATCTTGGGGTTCCAGCGACGGGTCTGGTGACCGAAGTGGCAGCCGGCCTCGAGCAGGGTGCGGATATTAATCTTGGTAGCCATGTTAAACCTCCTGTGGTTTGCCTCCGCGCGGGGTCATCCTCCAAAACCAACCCGGACATGTGCTACCAAAGCCCGGGCACCACGGTATGAAGTAGCCGCGCGTGCGTGATAAAAACCTGTTGCCGTGAAGCAACCCGATGAATGATAGCAGGATTGCCTCTTTCTGCCAACCCGCAATCAAAACCACACACCTAAGCGCAACGCGAGCCGTCCAGCTTACTCGCCCCGGGGATGGGCCTGGGTCACGGCACGCTTAAGCCGGTCGGGCGTAAGATGCGTATAGATCTGCGTCGTGGACAGGCTCGCATGCCCCAGCAGCTCTTGAACCGAACGCAGATCCGCGCCGCCCTCAAGCAGATCGGTCGCAAACGTATGACGCATCGCATGAGGCGCGATGTCGGCCGGAATGCCGGCGCACGTCGCCAGCATATGGAACCGTCGCCTGAGCATAGCGGCACTCATGCGATTACCGCGCGCAGAAATAAACAGCGGATGCAGACCGGCTGCGGCGTCGCGGTGCTTTGCCTGGGCGAGCAGCTCCGGTCTCCCCTGCTCGACATAGGTGCGCGTCGCCTCGAGTGCGCGACGATACAGGGGAACGATACGCTCCTTGCTGCCTTTGCCCCAAAGGCGAACCACGCTCTCCGACCAAGCGATGGATTCCACGTTAAGCGCCGCAAGCTCCGAGATGCGGGCACCTGAGGCATAGAGCAGCTCAAGCATTGCCGCATCGCGCAGTCCCGCGGGCGTCGAGGTATCAGGCGTCTTGAGCAGCGCCTCGACCTGCTGAGTCGTAAGGACGCCCGGCAGGTCGCGCGGCAGCTTGGGCGACGCGATCGCCGAGACCGCATCACCCTCGACAAACCCCTCGGCAGCCATCCAGCGATAGAGCGACCGAATAGCCGACAAATGTGCCGCAATGGTGCGAGGTGCCACCTGTTCGCGCGAAAGCTCGGCCAAATACGCGCGGACGGTACGCACGTCGGCCATACGTGCATCGACACCCGCACGCTCGCACCAGGCAGCAAAGCGCTCCAACCGCGATCCATAGGCAGTCACCGTATTGGGAGAGAGCCCCTCGACACGTGCGATGTAGGCGATAAACGAGTCGACGGTATCGTATAGGTCAAAGGCTATGACCGGTCGCCTCCAAACAAGTCGGAACGCGAGGCCAAGTAGGCATCGAGGGCCTCGAGGGCGCGATCCGCATAAGCCTGGTAGCGGTCGCGCTTACTGCGGCGCTTGCCGTCCTCGAGCGGCGGCACCAAGCCAAAGTTAACGTGCATGGGCTGATAGCCCACGGTTGCCGGATCGGTCGCATAGCCCACGAGCGCACCCAGGGCGCCCACTCGCGGTAACTCAACAGGCTCCGCCTCGATTGCCTCGGCATAGGTGTTGATTGCAGCGAGCAAACCGGTCGCCACGGCCTCCATATAGCCTTCGGTGCCGGTGATCTGACCGGCGAGGCGCACACCCGTGCCGGGCACGGCAAAGGTGCCGTCAAGAACGTGCGGCGCATCGACAAAGGTATTGCGGTGCATGACGCCATAACGGAAGAACTCGGCATTCTCCAGACCGGGAACCATGTGGAAGACACGCTTCTGCTCACCAAAAGTCAGATTTGTCTGGAAGCCCACCAGGTTATAGGCGGTCTTTTCCTTGTTCTCGGCGCGCAGCTGAATCGCCGCCCAGGGACGACGTCCGGTACGCGGGTCGGTGAGGCCGACGGGCTTCATGGCGCCAAAGCGAATGGCATCCTTGCCGGTACGGGCGACTTCCTCGGCAGGCTGACAGGCCTGGAACAGGTCGCCACCCTCAAAGTCCTTGAGCACCACGCGGTCGGCGGTTGTGAGTGCCTCGATAAAGGCCTCGTACTCCTCCTTGTTGAGCGGAGCGTTGAGATAGTCGCCGCTCCCCTGCTCCTCATAGCGCGACTGCGAGAACAGCACGTCCATATCGAGCGTGGAGGCATCGACGATTGGCGCGGCAGCGTCAAAGAACGCCAAGGCGTCGCCACCGACGAGCTTCATGACCTCTTCGCTCAATGCCGGAGAACACAGCGGGCCCGCGGCAATGACCACGTGGCCCTCGGGAATCTGCGTGACCTCGCCGTGCACAACCTCGATATTGGGTCGGGAGGCAACCTCGGCCTCAACAAGCCCGGAAAACTTGACGCGGTCGACCGCCAGGGCACCGCCAGCGGGAACGGCCGCACGATGGGCGCAATCGAGCAGAACCGAACCCATGCGCTCGAGCTCGGCCTTTAACAAGCCCGCAGCAGAGTCCGGACGGGTTGACTTAAACGAATTTGAGCAGACGAGCTCGGCCAGGTGGTCGGTATGGTGGGCCGGAGAGCTCACCTGGGGGCGCATCTCGCACAGCTTTACGGCAAACCCGCGATCTGCCAGCTGGATCGCACATTCCGAACCCGCCAGACCGCCACCGACAACCGTCACCTGATCGAACTGCATCTGCAAACACCTTTCTAATTGACACGCTTTCCATTGTGACCGAAGGGCGTCTGGGCGTGAAGCGCAAACTTTGAAGGCGCATACCTTCCATCCATCATGCGCTCAATAAGACCCTCGAGCTCGAGCGAGCCCAAAAGCTTGAGCACGCCGACAGCATCAAGCGAGACGAGCGCGGCAATGTCGTCGACCTTGAGCGGCGAGGCGATAAGCGCGTGCATCACGGTCTGCTGTGTTGGGTCCAGATCGGCAATGCCAGGTGCATCGGGACGCGAGTAGCGCAGCGTGCCGTAGATGCGCGAGATGGCCATCTCGATTGATTCCTCGTCGATGATGCAGCAGGCTCCGTTAGCGATGAGATAGTTAGTCCCGCGCGACTCGGGCGAAAGGATAGACCCCGGCACTGCAAGAAGCTCTCGCCCCAAGTCCATAGCGGCCTCCGCCGTGGAGAACGTACCCGAGGGCATGCCCGCCTCGGAAACAAAGAGTGCCTGCGACAAGGCGGCGATTACACGATTGCGCCGCGGAAAGGCGAACTTACGCGGTCCCATACCCCACGGCGAAATCGAAACGACCGCGCCGCCCGTATCGAGTGTGCGCGTTATGAGGCCGGCGCTCGAGCGCGGATAGACAACATCGGCGCCGGTCCCCAGTACCACGATGTGTTTGCCCCCGGCGTTGACCGCGGCCTGATACACGGTGCCGTCGTCCGCCATCACGTGTGCCCAGTAACATAGGTCCCAGTTCCACCCCCGCCTCAACCGCCACCTTGGCCGCAAGTTCTGCCACGGCGAGACCGTACGGCGATGCCTTGCGCGCGCCGATGATGGAGAGCGCGGGCGTCGAAAGCACCTCGGGGTTGCCGCGCACATAGAGCGTCTGGGGTACATCAGAAAGCTCCAATACGGTCTCGGGATACAACGCATCACCTGGATGCAGCTCGAAGGTCCCCTCGGCCATCATTGGTCCCTCCTTCCCTGATACATCGCCGCCTCGAGCACGTGATCCTGCGTCACCCGTTCGCTTTCGGCAACATCGGCGATCGTGCGTGCAATGCGTACCAGGCGCACGATGCCGCGACCCGTCAGATGCGTGCGCTTCGACAGGCCGAGCACGCATTTCTCGGCAGCCTCATCAAGCCCAAAGGTCGAAACGACGCCGTCAATGGACCGCGACTCATCTTCCTCGGCCTCGGTGTCCGCATCGTCCATACGGGATTCACGCCAGGCGCGAAAGGCGCGCCCACGCACGACGTAATCGCGCAGCTCGGCCGATGACATACCCTCCGCGCCCTCAATGATCACCTGGGGATCGGGGCGGGTCACGTCGATCATCATGTCGATGC